>JAGQSP010000497.1 GCA_020439485.1 Acidimicrobiales bacterium
AGGTTCAGGTCCGAAACGTCGCCCAGATGCGGCACGCCGCCCACGGCTACGACCCGGCCGGCGTCGCTGAATATCCAGTAGCCCCGGTTCAACGGATCGATTTTGACGTCGACCGGCGTATCGCCCGGCGCGCCCACATCTGCGGGCGGAGCGTCGGTGGGTGCGTTGCCGAATGGGTGAACGCTCCAGTCGTCTGCCACCACCAGGTAGCCATCGCCGGTCCTGGTGGTGTCGATCGCAACGGCGGTGACGCCGTCGGCGAGCGGCACGCTTCCGCGGTCGACGGCCGAGCCGAACGTGAACACCCCGCCGCTCTCGCCGAGCAGGTAGTAGCCGGGCTCGGGGTCGTAGAGATCGGTCTCGATGAATGCGTGACGGCCCGTGGTCTGGAAGTTGACCTGATCGCGGTCCAGTCCCAGCAGCAGGCCGCGGTCGATGACCTCGATGTCGTACACGCCTATCTGGACGTTGGTCGTGGGGTTCCAGTCGAGAACCTCACCCGTTTGGGGGTCGAGGGCCGCCAGCTGGTAGCGAGCCTTGGCACCGTCCATGTCGACGTTGTTGAACGGATCGCACGGCGCCGGCTTGTCCTCGTAGACGTAGTCGGCTGCCTGGTCGGTTCGAATCGGGCCCAGGCCCTTGGCATAACAGAAGTGGCCCCCGACATAGACGGCCTCGTCCGACACACCGACGGCCAGCGACGAATCGAACATCGACGTGACCCAGAGGTTCTCTTCGAGACCGGGCCAGTTGGCCGTCGGGAACGCTATGGCCTTGTCGCACTCGTAGTGGCCCTTCTCGACCACGACGAAGAACGAGCCGTCGGGCGAGTATTCGGCGTCGCGGATGGTCAGCGCCTCGCCGTCGGCGCAGCGCAGTCTTGCCACCGCGTACCAGTCGGTGCGCCAGTCGCTGACCTTGTCGGTGGTCAGGTCGATCTGGGCCACTCCGGTGCGGGGAAGGCCGCCGACGTGGGTGTTCGAGGTTGCCACCAGCAGTCGCGTGCCATCGGGGTGTACATCGAGGGCGCGAACCGAGCTGGCACCGTCAAATCCGATCCCGCCGGTGACGTCTGCCCTGAACGAATCGAGCTCGCCGGTGGTGATGTCCAAGGCGGCCAGGTGGCTGCGCGGCTGACCGTCGACCTCGACGAACGAACCTCCGATGTAGACCCGCTTCCCGTCTTCTGCGATCTCGTGCACCTTGGCTTCTACGACCACCTCGAATTCGGCGACCACCTCGCCGGCGAGGTCGAGCTTGGCCATGCGCTGGCGCTCGACGCCGTCTATGTGGGTGAACCGGCCGCCCAAGAACAGGCCGCTGCCGTCTGTTGCCACGGCCAAGCCCAAGACCTCGCCGTCGACCACCGGATCGAACGACTCGACCAGTTCGCCGCTGTCGATGTCGTATGCGATCAGGTTGGCTCGGTCGACAATTGACCCGTCGGGGCGCTTGACCTGGGTGAACTCGCCACCCACCACCACCATGTTGGCGAACACGACGTTGGCGTTGACCACGCCGTCGAGCACCTTGGGAACGTCGAGGCGCGGCGACTCGGGAACGACGCGACCGTGTTCTGGGCCTCGCTCGGCGCCCGCAGTTCCCACGAAGGTGGCGATCACGGCGAGCAAGGCCAGCGCGGGGATGCCGATACGAATCGGGTTCGGGCGCGCGGTCAACAGCTTCATGGTTCTACATCGGTAGTCGATGGACGGAACTCAAGGGCGTCGG
>JAGQSP010000044.1 GCA_020439485.1 Acidimicrobiales bacterium
AAAGACCCTCTGACCAGGGGGTTCTCTAGTGGGCGATACAGGAGTTGAACCTGTGACCTCTTGCGTGTCATGCAAGCGCGCTAACCAACTGCGCCAATCGCCCTGGGACGGGTAACGGTACCACCTCCCCGAAGGGAATCAACACCGAAAACCCGGCGCTATCACGGCCAGTTACCGGTCACCGTTGTGAGGGTCGAGGCGGCGACGCTGACCGTCTGACAGGCTGGAGCGAAACCGGCCGCTTCACCGAAGCAGACCCGATAGTCACCAACAGGCAGATCGGACCAATAGCCCCACTCGTTGAGCGCGACGCCGTCCACATAGAGCGTCGATGGCTGGGCCGGAGCGGTAAGGATCCGCAACCAACCCTTGAGGTCGAAGGTCGCGTTCACGATGGTCGTCACACCGGCCGTAATCGTCACGTTGTTGCAGGTCGGAGTGACCAGGTCGACCACCTCGCTGAAGCACACCTCATAGGCCCCGGGTGCAAGCTTCAGCCAGTTGAGACCCCAGGAATCCGCGACGTTTCCGTTGATGGTGATCGTCGTCGGCACACCACCGCCGCCTGCACCTGCCTCGGTGACGACGCGCAAGAAGCCGTGTTGGGGCGGGGCCGTTGATGTGCCGGCATCGAAGGTTCCTGTGACGACAGTGGCCACGCCGGCCACCACCACGACGTTCTGACATGGCTCTGGGGCAAACCCTGGAACGTTGCCGAAGCAGACCTCGTAGTTTCCGGGTGCGACGTCGGTCCATGAACCCCAATCGTTTGCGGGGTTCCCGTTGACCGAGATCGTCGACTGCACGCCGCCGCCACCAGCGCCAGCCTCGGTAATCACGCGCAACGAGCCCATCTGCTGGAACACCCCGTCGACCACCCCGGTCACGCCGGGCTGAACGTCGACGACCTGGCATGGCGGTGTGACCCAGCCAACCACGTCACCGAAGCAGACCTCGTGCTGACCTGGGGTGACCTTCATCCAGTTGAGGCCCCAGCGATCCCTGGGCAAGCCGTCGACGATCAGGCGTGATGGCAGGGGCGGGTTGGTCGTAACCCGAAGCAGGCATGTAGCGCACTCGGCGGGTTGGCCGGTCCAGCCTCCTTCGGAGCCAGACCCTCCAGCCCGCGACGACCAACCGGTGACGAGGGCAGATCCATCGGCGGTGAAGCGGGCGGCACCCGACGACGCGTCGGCCGGAGCGTTGCCGGCGACAAGACCGACACTGAACCGTTCTGCCACCCCCGTGAGAGACGGTGCCAACACGTTCAACGGGCGCCCGAACGCGGCGACCGTCATCAGGTCGTCCTGGTCGCGATAGCTGTCCGCGATGGTGTCGTCATCGTGGTGGGCCATGACCAAAGAACGACTGATGGTCGAGTCGGCAGCCGCCATCCACTCGGGTGCGGCGAGGTCGGCGCCGAAGGTCGCCAAAGCACCGACGGTGGTACCGCCAGACTCGTGGATCTGGTCGGCCGCCTCGAAGGTGCCTCCCGGTGTGCCCTCGTACTGGAACCAGTACGAGCCGTCGACGCTGTCGACGGTGGCCGTCGCCCAACCCGGGTATATCTGCCAACTCATGGCCCAGCCCGTGCCGGGAATACTCGACCGAATGGTCGTCCGCAGCGGACCTTCGTTGACGACGCTCGAACTCGCCGACGTGGCCCCAGGATGGAAGTGGCCTCCATCGGCAGGAGCGATCAG
>JAGQSP010000498.1 GCA_020439485.1 Acidimicrobiales bacterium
GACAACGCAGGCCAGACCTTCCTGCCTGCAATCGTCGCCAAGGACGACCTCGAGAAGGCCAACGGCAGGCTCTGGAGCGCCGAGCAGGTCGCCAACAGCTTCGCCGGACCGCCGCTGGGCAGCCTCCTGATCGGGGTCGCGTTCGCGGCGCCGTTCTTCTTCGATGCCGCGACCTTTGCCGTGGCAGCCGCGCTGGTGGCTTCGATTCCTGGGCAGTTCCGTCCCAAGTCGACGGCTGAACGAGCGCCCTGGCGCACCGAACTGGTCGAAGGCGTGCGCTGGCTCTGGAGCCACGAGCTGCTGCGGCCGCTGGCGATCACCCTCGGAGTGCTCAACGCGCTGGGAGCGCTTCCGTTTGCGGTGCTGGTGTTGTTCGGCCAAGAGGTTCTCGGCACGTCGGCCACCGAGTTCGCGCTGCTGGGCACGGGTGGTGCGCTGGGCGGCGTTCTGGGCGGGTTCGCAGCATCGGCAATCGCCAAACGAATCGGCGAGGGCGCGGCGCTGTTCCTGGTGCTGGTGGGCAGCGGTGTCATCAGCGCAGCCATAGGTTTCGCAGGCCACTGGCTGGTGGTGTGGGCGTTGTTTGCGACATCGACTGTGTTGGCCGTGGTTTGGAACGTCATCACGGTGTCGTTGCGACAGTCGATAATCCCCGACGGCCTGCTGGGGCGCGTCAACTCGGTCTACAGGTTCTTTGCCTGGGGAATGATGCCCATCGGTGCGTTTGCCGGGGGTCTGCTGGTTGCTCTGGCCGACGGTCCGTTCGGCCGCACCACGGCGTTGAGGTTGCCCTGGGTGGTGTCGGGTGTGCTGCACCTGGCGCTGTTGGTGTACGCGGCGCCTCGCCTGACGTCGGCCAAGATCTCGGCTGCCAGGGCGGCCGCCGAAGCCGCCGGCTGAGTCACATCGAGCTGGCCGCAGCCTCGGCGTTGTCGATTGCCATGACGGCTCGGCTCAGCAGGTGGGGCATGTCGATGCCCTCGGTGCTCTTTTGTCCCCTGCGATAGCGGGCGTAGACCCCGTGGATGATGCACGCGGTCTTGAAATAGTTGAAGGCCCGATAGAAGTCGAGACGGCTCAGGTCGGCACCCGTGATGCGCTGGTATTCCTCGACCAGCGTTTCGGGCCCGACCATGCCCTCGGCCGTGGTCGGCGGCTGGGTGTCGGCGCCTGCCGGGCTGGCCGGCGTCGACCAGGCGTTGAGCGAATAGGCGAAATCGGCCAGTGGGTCGCCCAGGGTGGCGATCTCCCAGTCGAGCACGGCCACGAGGCTGCCGTCTGAGTCGATCATGGTGTTGTGCAGGCCGAAGTCGCCGTGTACGACCCTGGCCGGGCCTTGCGTGGGTGCCTCGGCCTGGAAGCGTTCGTGCAGGGCGTGGATGCGTGCGTCGTCGTATTCGGCAGCCTCGGCAGACGAGGTCCAGGAGCCGTACCAAGTGCGCAGCTGTCGCTGAACATAGCCGTCGTGACGACCCAGATCTCCGAGGCCGATATCTACCGGATCGAGCGAATGCAGGGTTGCCAGCGTCGAGATGAAGCTGATGCCGACCCTGGGCCGGTTCTCGACGGGAATCCAATCGACGACATCGTCGGCGGTGTACAGGGCCCGGCCCCCGACCTTGCCCATTATGTAGAAGTGGGCGCCCGTCACCGACGGGTCTTCGCAGTATGCGTGTGGCGTGGCTACAGGAACCCCTCGGCCGTGCAGCGCCGAGATGATCTTGAACTCGCGGCCCATGTCGTGGGCCTTGGGCAACAGCTCACCCTCGGGTGGGCGGCGGATGACGGCCTCGACGCCGTGGGTGTCGGCGATCAGGTAGGTGAGGTTCGAGTGGCCGCCCTCCAGGCGTTCCCAGCTGAAGGGTGGCACCAGCGACGTGTGCTGCGCGGCCCAGTTCTCGACGGCAGCGACGTCGTAGCCTGGAATGTCGCTCACGGTGTCCCCCTAGAGTCTCAACGAAGTGTTGTCGCGCCCGCCCGGGCGCGAGCGGCAATAGTAATCGTCCGAGCCACGCGGAAGCACAGATGAGCGACCAGACCCGAGCCATGATCGAGCAGATCCACGCCACACCAGCGATGATCGTGCTGGTGGTTACCGGCGGTGGCGCCACCGCCATCGGCGAGTTGTTGGGCGTTGCCGGCGCATCTTCAACGGTGCTCGAGGCGACGGTTCCGTACGCGCGCACCGCTTTGGCCGGCTGGCTCGACCGAAGCGACGGCGGAGCCGATGCCGAGGCCGCCCTCGACATGGCGATGGTGGCCCACCGGCGAGCGGTCGAGCTTGCCGCGGGCCACGCGCCGGTGTTCGGGGTTGCATGCACAGCCGCGCTGGCCACACTTCGCGACCGTCGTGGCAGCGACCGGGCCCACATAGCAGCGGTGGGCGATGGCGCAGTGATAGCGCAGCACCTGCGGCTCGAGCGCACCGATGGACGCGAGGTCCAAGAGCGCCTGGTCAGCGATGCAGTCTTGGCGATGGTTGCAAAGGCCTGCGGGGTGGTTCCGGCAGAGCCCCAGGCCTAGCCGATCGATGTGAGGATACGGGCGACCTCGTCGGCACCCAGCTCGCCGGTGGCTCGCTGCACGACCCTGCCTTCACCATCGACGAACACCCAGTACGGGAACGCACTGAGGCCGTAGGCGTCGGCCACCTGGCCGGTGATGTCGACCAGAACCGGCGGGGTCCAGCCCTCGAAGTCGAGCCAGTTGTCGGGCGGGTAGTTGGCCCGGGTGGCATCGATTGCCGTGGCCACCGAGCGGATCTCGGTTCCTTCGGGCAGGCCGCCGTCGTCGATCCAGTTCTGGATTACGGGAACCTCGTTCTGGCAGTGGGGGCACCAGTGGGCCAGGAACACGATGCCCATCGGCTGGCCAGTGGGCTCGAGGACCTGGGCGTTACCGTCGAAGTCGACGCCCTCGACGAACGGGATCTCCTTGCCCACCGCTTCGTCGTTGGAGCTGTCGGTGAATATCGCAAGGGCGCGGCCCGACACCACGGCCGGTTCGATGTCTGCCAGAGCTGGGCTCTCGTCGGCGCTGGAGCCAGACATGGCGATGGCGATGACGCCGCCTATGGCCAGCACGGCGACAACCCCCAGCAGGATTATCCAGGTACCCCTGGATGGCCCGGCATCGGCGTCGTAATGGGTGGGTTTATCGGACATTGGAAGGTCTCCTGGGTGAGAGAGATCTCAGGCGCTGACGGTAGCGGCCGAGCGACGATTTTGGCGGGCAACCCACACAAGGGCGATTACTGCGAGGAAGGCCGAGCCGGCCATGTAGGCCAGCGACATGAAGCCGAAGCGGCGGAACAGGGCGACCGTGCACGGCACGACCACGTCGCAAGAGTCTGAGCCCCATTCGGGCTTCCACTCGATGGTGTAGTGGTATGTCGAGATTGCCAGCCCGATGCCTGCGATGACCCACGAGTACAGCGCCACCGACAGATCGCGTCTGAACGCAGCTATGGGCAGCATCACGCC
>JAGQSP010000045.1 GCA_020439485.1 Acidimicrobiales bacterium
CGGCCAGGGTTCAACCCGGCCCTGCTGGTACACGACGTCCAGTATCTGACCTATCCCCGCAACTTCTCGCGCGTGAAGCTCGCGTATCTGAAGGCCCAAATACCGCGAGGCGTGTCCCAGGCCAACATGGTCATGGCACCCACGCGCTATGTGATCGACCGCTTGTCCGGTGCATTCGGTCTCGACCCGAACAGGGCAGCGGTTGTGCCTCATCCGATCGATGCGCCGCCGACACAGGCCGTGCCCTTCGACGTCGACCGTCCGGTGATCCTGTATCCGGCGATCACCTACCCGCACAAGAACCACGTCACGTTGGTGCGCGCCCTTGCGGTGATGCGCAACGAGGCGACCTTGGTGCTCACGGGCGGCAGCGCATCGAGCGAGAACGCCATCAGGGCCGAAGTCGAGCGGTTCGGACTGGGCGATCGCGTCAAGCGTCTGGGTCGTGTGCCTGTCGCCGAGCTGGAACGCTGGTGGGCGACTGCGTCGGTGATGGCGTGCCCGTCGTTGTACGAGGGATTCGGTGCTCCCCTGGTCGAGGCGATGGTGCGCAAGGTGCCGGTGGCGGCATCGCGGGCCGCGGCGATTCCCGAAGTCGTTGGCGATGCTGCGGTTCTGGTCGATCCGCTCGACGTTGGGGCATGGGCAGCCGCGCTCGACCGAATCATCGATGGTCAGGGCACCGAGCTGGCCGAGCGTGGTCAGGTGCGCGCCAAGGCGTTCACGACCGAGGCCGTGACGCCTCAGCTGGTTCAAGCTCTGGTTGCGTGTCGCAATCGCTGAGCCGTACTGGGATACGGTCGAGGATCCGCTATGAAGATCGTCGTCATCTGCCCTCATTTCGAGCCTGACGTTGCCCCGACGGGCGAGGTGATGACCCGCATCGTCCACGAGTTGGCGGCACGCGGCCACGAGTTGCACGTGTTCACAGCCCTTCCCTGGTACCTCCACCATCGGGTCGAGCCCGGCTGGACCGGACGTCTCGTTCAGACCGATGTCGTCGACTGGGGCAAGATCACACGGCTGCACCCGTTCCCGGCACCCGACAAGAACAACCTCATTCGTCGGGCTCTGTCGTTCGGGGGCTTCACCGCGTTGGCGACGCTGCGATCCGTGTGGGGGTCCAGAGCCGACGTCGTCCTGGCGATGTCACCCCCGCTGACCCTGGGTCTCGCTGGGTGGATCGCCTCGCTGACCAGAAGGTCTCCGTTCGTGTTCAACATCCAGGACGTCTACCCCGACGTCTTGGTAGAGACCGGTGCAGTAACCAGTCCCAAGGTAATCGGGGCCCTCTCGGCATTGGAGAAGTTCACCTACGCCAGGGCCGACGCGGTCACGGTGCTGTCCGAAGACCTGCGCTCGAACCTGGCAGCCAAGACCGACCCCGCGAAGCTGGAGGTGATACCCAACTTCGTGCTGACCGATGACATCGTTCCGGCAGACCGTCACAACCGCTATCGCGAAGAGCTGGGCGTTGGCGACGCAACTGTGGTCATGTATGCCGGCAACATCGGATACTCCCAGCCGCTCGAGCTGGTGGTCGCCGCCGCCCGGGCGTTCAGCCAGCGCGACGATGTGCACTTCGTGGTGAACGGTGGTGGCAGCGGCAGGGCGGCCGTCGAGCAAGCGGCGTCGGGTCTGCGCAACATCACCTTCGTCGACCTGCAGCCCAAGGAGCGCCTGCCAGAGGTATTGGCCGCCGGCGACATTCACTTGGTGTTGCTCAAGAGCGGACTGTCTGCATCGTCGGTTCCTTCGAAGACCTACTCGGTCTTTGCCGCAGGTCGCCCGCTGATCGCTTCGGTGGACGAGGGCAGCGAGGTGGCCAAGATGGTGACCGAGGCCGGTGCAGGCGTTGCCGTACCCCCCGAGAACGAGCAGGCCTTCATCGAGGCTGTCACAACACTGGTCGACGACGCTCAGCAGCGCCGCGCCGCCGGCCGAAATGCCCGCTCCTATGTCGAGGGTTTGTACTCGCCGGCCGCGATCGCCGAGCAATACGAGAAGCTGTTCGAACGACTCGCCGGTGGTACTTCTGGGCGCTAAGAGACGTGCCGCGCATGCCCGGGGTTGCCAGGCGGTAACTTGGAGCGCCGTATGGCCAAGTCCTCATCTGTCAACAAGGTCGCGCGAGCTGCTGCCACAAGCGCTCCGAAGGCATCAAGGCCCGGCGACCGCCCAATCTTCTTTCCCGTGGGGATGGCGGTTGTCGTCCTCATCGGAACGCTGTTCATCGTGCTCGCCTGGCGCGAGCGCAACGCCGGCATCCCCGACGAGAGGCCAACAACCTCGGATCACTGGCATTCGGCCTATTCGGTCAACATCTGCGGCGAGGTGCAAGAGCCCATCCCCGCCGACACCAATATCGAATTCGGCATACACACCCGCGGTGACGGACTGATCCACATAGCGCCTACGGTCGATGCCGCAACCGGCTTGAACGCCACCGTGGGCACGTTCTTCCTCGAGAGCGGTGGCGTCATCAGCGACACCAGGCTCAGCATCAACGGCATCGACGTCAACGAGGCTGAGACGCTCTGCAACGACCAAGAGTCAGAGCTCTTGATCCTCAAGTGGGTCAGGGCCGACACCGAGCGGCCGCTGGTCATCGCCGAGGGTCTGGGCGCCGTGCGTTTCGACCAGAACGATCCGAACGAGGGTCAGCTGTTCACGTTTGCTCTCGTCGAAAAGGACGCCGACCTCGACTACGACGCCCTGCGTCCTGACACCACGCTGCTCGACGACTACATCGATGGCGATCCGCCGGCCGAGGAGCCCATCGTGGCCGACGAGTCGACCGAAACCACCGACACCTCCGAAGGCTGATCGCATGAAGGCTCTGGTACTGGTCGGCGGGTTCGGCACCAGGCTTCGGCCGCTCACCCTCTCCAGGCCCAAACAGATGTTGCCCATCGCGGGCAGCCCCATGATCGAGTGGGTGGTGGGCCGGCTTGGCGACTTCGGAGTGGACGAGGTCGTGCTGAGTCTGGGATACCGACCCGACGCCTTCGTAGAGGCCTACCCCGATCAGGTGTGCGCCGGCGTAGCGCTGCGTTATGTGACCGAACCCGAACCGCTCGGTACCGCCGGAGCCGTACGTTTCGCCGCCGTTGAAGCCGGGGTCGACGAGACCTTCCTGGTTCTCAACGGAGACGTCCTGACCAACCTCGATATCGGTGCGCTGATCCAGTTCCATCGCGACGCCGGCGCCGAGGGCACCATCGCGCTGCAGCGCGTCGACGATCCGTCGGCCTTTGGAGTGGTGCCCACCGACGACGACGGCCGGGTCGTTGCCTTCGTCGAGAAACCTCCACGAGATGAGGCTCCCACCGACTTCATCAACGCCGGTACCTACGTTCTCGAGCCCTCTGTCATCGACACCATTCCCGAGGGTCGCCAGGTGTCGATAGAGCGCGAAACCTTTCCGGCACTGGTCGAGCGTGGCTCGCTGTACGCCATGGCTGCCGATACCTATTGGCTCGACACCGGCACGCCCGAGCTCTACATCAGGGCCAACCTCGACGTCATCACCGGAAGGCGGCAGGGCGCGTCCGCGGTGGCGGTCCAAGGCGACGTAGCCGATTCTGCACGAGTCGTCGAAAGTGTTGTCGGAACAGGCTCGACCATCGCATCTGGAGCCTCGGTTTCGGGTTCGGTGATCATGAACGAGGTTTCGGTCGGAGTCGACGCCGTGGTGGCCGACTCGATCCTGATGGACGGCGTCGTCGTGGGCGCCGGGGCCGAGATCGTCGACGGGTCGGTCATCGGCGCCGGACAACACATCGAGGCCGGCCGGCGAGTGGCCGCGGAACGTATTCCGCCGCCGGAGTGACAGTGGCAAGCATGTCGATGGCGGGGGTCGCATGGCACGTGTGATGGTCACCGGAGCAGCCGGGTTCATCGGCTCGCACCTGGTCGATCGGCTCATAGCCGATGGGCACCAGGTCGACGCCATCGACAACCTCTCGGTCGGGAGTTTGTCCAATCTCGCCCAGGCGCGATCTGCAGGCGGTCTCAGCTTCCACAAGATCGATGTTCGGGTCCCCGAGTTCGTCGATCTGGTGGGCCATCGCAAGCCCGATCTGATCTGGCATCTCGCCGGCCACGTCGACCGTCCTGGTTCACTACACGATCCGGTCTTCGACGCCGACGTGAACGTGCTCGGCACGCTCAACGTGCTCGAGGCGGTGCGAATGCACGAGATCGCCCGTATCGGGCTGGCGGTTCAGGGGCTGTTCAGACGTGACTCTGACGTAACCGGTCGCACCATCGTCGGTCAGGCTCCGACCATGCCGAGCCACATCGCGGTCGAGGCGCAGGTCGACTACATGCGGGTACATGGTGATGTCTATGGCCTCGACTGCCGCGTGGTTGCGCTGTCCAACGTCTACGGACCCCGTCAGGCCGCTACCGGCAACGGGCCGTGCGTTGCCAGCTTCGTAAAGCGTGCGCTGGCGGGCGAGGCGCCTGTGGTTCACGGCGACGGCAAACAGGCGCGCGACTTCTTGCATGTGCGCGACGCCGTCGACGCCATCGTCAAGGCGTCCGACATCGACGCCGGCGCGATCGTGGCGGTTGGTACCGGTCGTCTGACCCGGGTGCTCGACGTGGCCAAGGCGGTGTGCGAACTGGTCGACCGCGAGATCGAGCCGGCATTCGGCCCGGCCAGGCGCCTCGACCGGGCAGGCTTGGCATTCCCGACCGACGAGGCGTACAGGCGCCTCGGATGGCGGCCGGCCGTCGAAGTCGACGAGGGCCTGGCCGAGTTGGTCGAGCTGGCCCGGGGCTGAGCGGCCAGCTCGGTCCCAGGTCAGCGAAACAGGTCTTCGGCGGGGGCTCTGACGATCTCGTCCACCACCGACGACGCCCTGAACCACGAGCGATCGACTCCGCGGATCAGGGCCACGGGCACACCGGTGGCCTTGCCGCACACCAGATCTGCCGCCGAAGCCAACTCGTCGACGACACAAACCTCGGTGACCTGCAGCTCGCGGCCCAGTGAGTCGTTGGTGCCCTTCAGGTCGAGAATGGCGCCGATGCCTGCGCAACCGATGGCCACGTCGGTCAGACCGCGGCGCCATGGCCTTCCGAACGTGTCGGAGATGATGACGGCCGTATCCACGCCGTGCACGCCCATCAGACGGTCGCGAATTCGCCGCGCCGATCGGTCGGAGTCCTCGGGCAACAGGGCGGCCTGGCCGCGGTCGACGTTCGACAGATCGATGCCGGCATTGGCGCACACGAAACCGTGTTTGGTTTCGCTGATGATGAGGTCACCGCGACGTCGCAGGATGCGCACCGACTCTCGTTCGACTATCGGCTTGTGGCTGAGCGGGTCGGACGGGTCCACCTCGACCATGGCTCCCTCGGCCTTGGACACGATCTTTTGTGTTACCACCAGCACGTCGCCGTCGAGCAGGCCATGCTCGGTCTGTTCGCATGCCTGGACGATGGCCGAGGCGATGTCGTCGCCCCGCCGTATCTCGGGGATGCCAGCGATGGGGAAGATCTGAAGTGCGCCGGTCAAGTCGACCTCCGTCCTTGAATGGTTGCAAGCGTGGTTGCCGCCAAGGCTGCCGCCACGTCGGGCTCGGACATGATGGTGTCGGTGAAGACACACGTCATGCCCAGCTCGCGAATGGGCTCGGCGAGGGCCGCGTCGATCTCGTCGATCACCAGCGAAGAGGCGAACGGCTGGTACATGTGCGCTACTCCCAGTGCCGTCGGCTCGTGACCCAACTCGACCAGCATCCGGTCGGCCGGGCCCTTCAGGGCCTTGCCCCCGACGATCGGTGAGATCGCCCCCACGTGTTGTCTCCTGCTGACCAGGGCCTCGCGGATGCCGGGCACTGCCAGCACCGGACCGATCGACACGATGGGGTTCGAGGGCGCGATCACGATGCTGTGGGCGTTGGCGATGGCATCGAGCACACCGGGCGCCGGCGACGAGGTGTCAGCGCCTGCAAACCGAACGGCGTCGACCGCGACGCTGTGCCGGCGGGCGACGAAATAGTCCTGGAACGAGATCTCGCCCTCTCCCTCGACGGCGACCATGGTCTGGATCGCGTGTTCGCTGGCGGGCAGAACCGTGGTTCGCAGCCCCAGCGCAGCGGTGACTTCGGAGGTGATCTGGGCCAGGCCAGCCCCGTCGGCGGTGCGTTGGGTGCGGTACAAGTGCACGGCCAGGTCGCGGTCGCCCAAGCTGAACCAGGTCTGGCCGCCAAGCCTCTCCAGCTCTTCCTTGACAGTCCACGTCTCGCCGGCGCGTCCCCAGCCGGTTTCGGGATTGACCAGCCCGGCGAGGGTGTAGGTAACGGTGTCCAGGTCTGGGCAGATCCGTAGGCCGTGCAGCACGAAGTCGTCGGCCACATTGACGATGGCGGTGTCGTCGCGAAACGCGTCGCCGCGATGAAGCGCCAGACCGCGAAGGAACTTGGCGGCGCCGACGCCACCGGCGATGGTTACGACCGAGTCGGATTGCACGGCTGGGAGCCTACGCGCCGCCGGCTCGCAGGCCAGACAACACCGTCTCGCAGAACGCTACGTAGCGACCTATCACCGCTTCCCATGCGAATACTTGCTCGGTGTAGCGCCTGCCGTTGGCCGCCAGAAGGGCTCTGAGGTCCGGGTCGCCCATCAGCCGATCGAGCGCGGCCTCGAACGTGGGGTAGTCGCCGAACCACAATCCGCCGCGGGCTCGGTGGGCGTGCTCGACGGTTGCCCCGCACTGGGCATTCACCAACACCGCTGTGTCGGCCAGCCAGGCCTCGAGGATCACCATCGAGAACGACTCCATCGCCGAGGGCGATATCGACACTTCGGCACCGCGCACCAGCGCCCACTTGGTCGCCTCGTCGACGGCGTCGGTCATCACCACATCGGGATGGGGGTCGAGTTTCTCGCTGGCGGGTCCTACGAACACCAGCGCCAGGGGGCTCGGACGGCGCCGCTTGTACTCGCGGAAAAACGCGTCGAGGGCACGGGCACCCTTGCCGTTCTCGACACGCCCCACGCACACGACGTAGGGCCTGTCGGACAGGCCGAAGCGATCCCTGGCCTCGTCGACATCGCCCTGGTCGTCTGGCACGTCGATTCCCAGGCCCAGCGTGACGCTCGGCTTGTGTACGACGGGAAAGAACCGTTCGGCCAACTCGCGTTCGGCGTCGGTGTAGTACGACAGAGCGCCAGCGGCGGTGTACATCTGCTGGACCAGGTCGAGGCGCAGCGCGGCCTCGTCATGGGCGGCGCCGTGCAGTATCGCTCTTTTTCCGATGATGGGTACACCGCGGATCGAGGGCCAGAACAGGTAGGGCGAGAACGCGATCAGGTCGGCGTCGGACGCCTCGGCGGCTTCGATGACGTCTGGGCACACCGGACCCTGCTGGTCGACGAACATCGCCTCGCCGATGGCGTCGAGGCTGGTGGGCGAGTAGTCGACGCGCGTAGCGATGTGGTGCCATTCGGGGTCGCGGCCCGACTTCGATTCGAACCGGTTGACCGTCACACCATTGAAGCTCGACAGGCCCGGTGTCTCGACGTCTTCCCAGGTGATGGCCGACCGGGCGCACGTGGTGAACACCTCGACCTCCCAGCCCTCGAAGGCCACCAGGCGCTCGCCGATCATGCGCATCGCCTTTTCGGCGCCGCCGACGGCGTCGTCGCCGTAGCGGGGTACCACGATGCCGAGCTTCATAGAGCGTCCTCCGAGGTCACAGCATCGAGCAATTCGAGTGCGGCCAAGAAGGCGTCGACCGCCCTGTCGGCCGAGAATGCCTCGGCTCGCCGGCTGCCGGCTGCGGCTAGTGAAGCCGCCAGCTCTGGCGAGCCCAGCACCCGGTCGAGAGCGGTGGAGACCGTCGCCGGATCCTTCACCGGCAGCAGCAGGGCGGCGCCGTCGACGGTTTCTGGCACAGCCGACGACGCGTACGCCACCACGGGCAGGCGTCTGGCCATCGCCTCGATCAGCGGAACGCCGAAGCCTTCGTGGTCTGACAGGCAGCACAACACGTCGGCCTGCGCGTACTCGACTTCGAGTTGTGCATCGTCGACCGGGCCGACGAACACCACGTTTCGAGCCAGGTCCAACCCGGCCACCATGCGCTCGAGAGCGGTCTTGTAGCGGTCGGATGCCGAGGCTCCGACCAGTCTGAGCTGCACCGACGGACGCTGCTGCACCAGGAGCGCAATCGCTTTGATCAGGTCGTGCTGGGCCTTGTTGGGAGCGATTCGGCCTACGAACAGGACGACCTCTGAGTTGCGACCGCCCGAGTGTTCGGCACGCGAGACCGAAGGCGGATCGAACACGATTGGCGCCACCGCAGTAGACGCGAACCCGAGTCGCTCGAGTTCGAGGCGGTTGTATTCGGAGTCGCCGATTCCCAGCCGACTGGAACGCGCCAGCGATTCGAGCTGGCGACGAGCAAGGGTCAGCTGGTGGACCTGTTCTGGGTCCCAAGGTGCCATCAGCTCGAGCGGGGTCAGGTTGTGATGAACCGTCACCAGCGGCTCGGACCTGGCGATGAGGGTTTCGACGACGGCCGAGCCCGTGGCCATGTGGTACACGTTCACCGCGTGCGGGTCGACAGGCCCCAGCGTCGAAACCGGCCGGGTGTGCGCAGCGGTCTCGGGCCTGGTCTCCTCGACGAACACGGGTGCGTCGAATCCGCGCAACCCCAGCTCGCGCGAAAGCCTCAGAACTTGGCCCCCCACCGCGTCTCGTGGGTAAACGGCTGGTACGAACTGGCGAATGGTGCGCAGGGCGCTCATCGTGCTGCGCCGATCGTCGCCTCGATTACCTCTGTCCAGGCCCTCCTGGTGTTGTCCAGGCTGAAGTGTTCTGCTCTGGATCGACCCCTGGTGCGCATCTGCTGGGCCAGATCGGGAGTGCTGACGACCCTGGCAACGGCATCGGCGACGATGTCGGGTGACTTGGACGTAAGCAACAGGCCGGCATCGCCGAGGGTCCCGGCAACGGCCGTCGAGTCGAATGCGATAACCGGGACGCCGTGGTGCATCGCCTCGATCAGGGGCACACAGAACCCTTCGTGGTCGGACACGCATACGAACACGTCGGCCAGCGCGTACTGGGACGCCAGCTCGTCGTCGCTGACCCCGTCGTGGATCTTGACCGCCCTCTCGAGACCCAGATGTTCGACATAGTCCTTCATCGCCTGGGCGTACGAGCCAAAGGTCGCCGACCCCACCAGGTGGAGCTCGGCGAGCGGATCGTGCCTCTGCCGCAGCACCGACAGCATCGCGACCAGCTCGTGTTGGGCCTTGTTGGGAGCCAGGCGGCCCACGAACAACACCCGGGTGGGCGACCCGTTCGGCTTGGTCGCATCGACGTGCTGTAGGCGTCCGGGTTCGAACATCACCGGGATTGTCGTCGTGTTCGGATAGTCCAGAACGTCGACTTCGTGGCGGTTGTAGTCGGAGTCGCACACAGCGACGTCCGTGATCGACGCATACCGCGACAGCTGGTCGCGCCCCAGCGTTATCTCGGCGCCGACGTCGCCCGACCATCGCTCCAGCAATTCGATGGGAGTGATGTTGTGGTAGACGAGGATGCGTCCGCCGAGCCTGGCCTCGTACGCGTCTCCGGCCACTCCGCCGATCGAATGGTGATAGATGCACCAGTTCTCGTCGTCTGGCAGCTCGGTGAGCGGACGTGCGATGTTCATCAGCTCCCAGTGGATGTTGGCCGCGTACAGGCGCGCGTCATGCCCCATGTCGAGCAACAGCTGGTGGAGCTCGAGGGTGCTGTTGCCCACGGCATCGCGGGGGCTCAGCGTGGGGAGGAACTGGTGGACGACGGCCATCGCGATCTCAGGCGATGGACGCTACGACGACGAGGGCCTGCCCGACTCGCTGGACTGTTTCGGAGCGACAACCCAGGCGTTCGAACACAGCGCGCCACGTGTCTTCGGACCAGGGCCGACCCGGTGCCAGATCGATGGCGACCCCTGTGGCGTTGTCGGCCCACGCGTCCGGCTCGGCGGCTGCGACGATCAGGCGACCGCCGGGGCCGATGCAGCGAACCGCCTCGTACACCAGGGCCATTCGCTCGACCGCTCCACTGGTGTCGACCCGCGAGTTGGCAATCACCACGGCGCCCAACGCATGGTCGGCGATGCGGCGCAGGTGATCGAGCGCCGGCTCGTGCCTGACCTCGCCGTGATGAACATCGCCCAGGGGCGAGACCGTATAGGCGTCACAGCCGGCATCGCGCACTGCAATGGCCTGCGCCTCGTCGACTCCGATCATCAGCACTCGGCCGATGGCACCTGCCGCAGCACCCGCAACCGCTTCGACCACCTGCGGGTCGAGGGCGGGCGCGGGGCAACCACCACGACCGATCTCGGCCAGCAGTTCGGCCGCGGGTCCTGACGAGGTCTCGAGCGAGGCAACCCGGTTGGTCAATGCCTGCTGGGCCTCGTGCAGCATCCTCAGAGGCCGGGTGACCTGAATGCCCAGGGTCGTCACCTGTCTGGCCACGTGGAGGTGGTACCAGGCGGTGCCCCGCTTGATGGCCTCTTTCACATAGTGAAATGGCTTGCGGCTTGCGTCGGTCGGGACTTCGACGTTGATGAACGAGGCTGACTCGACCGCCCTGATGGCTCCGTCGATTCCGGTGCGTCGATATGTCAACGGGGCAAATCGGTCGAACTCGGCGTCGAGACGCTCGAGAGTCTCGACCGAGAACTCGCCCGAATCGCGGCGGCGTTGAGCCTCGGCCACGATCTCGTCGACGATGGCTGAGAAATCAAGATCGCTCACAGGCGGCGAGAGTAGTTCGTGCTGGTCTAGCTTCTGCGCCGTGCGGGTAGGAATCGACGTGACACCGCTTCTGGGCGACCGCACCGGCATCGGGAATGTGGTCGCCGGTTGGTACGAGGGGCTTTCCTCTCGGGGCGACGTCGACCTGGTTCCCTTCACGGTCTCTGGCCGCGACCGCAGCGGGGCCGGCGTGGGCGCCGTGTCCTTGCCGCTGCCGGCCGGCATAGCTCACCGGTTGTGGTGGGCGTTCGATCGCCCGCGCTCGGATGGCCGCCTGGGTCATCCAGACCTGGTCCACGGCACCAACTATCTGGTGCCGCCCTCCCGATCGGCAAGGCTGGTCTCGGTCTATGACCTGTCGTTCGTTCACGACCCGGCCGCTGCGGGCGATCAGGTTGCGCGGTTCGACCGCTACGTTGGCCGGGCGATCGATCGTGGCGCCGCGGTGCACACCACCTCGCGCCACGTGGCCGGCGAACTCGCCGAACGCTACGGCGTGAGCGCCCATGTGGTGATGCCGGGCCTGGATGCGGCACCGCCAGTCGCAGGCCACGCTTCTTCTGAGCACGGCGGACCCCCGACGATCGTGGCCATCGGCACAGCCACGCGACGCAAGAACTTCCCGCTTCTCGTCGCGGCCTACTCGCTGGTTGCCCGGCAGGTCCCGGATGTGCGTCTGGTCATCGCAGGCGGCGATTCGGACGACTCACAAAACCTGCGCTCGGCGGTGGCCCATCTGTCGCCCGAGCTTTCGAGCCGCGTCGAGTTGGTGGGCAGGGTCGCCGATACCGAGCCGCTCTATCGGAGGGCGACCGTGCTGGCGCACCCGAGCAGCTACGAAGGTTTCGGTATTCCGGTGTTGGAGGCCATGGCCAGGGGCGTTCCGGTTGTGGCAGCGGCTGGTGGTGCCGTGCCCGAGGTCGCCGGTGATGCGGCCGATGTTGTTCCCGTCGACGATGTCGACAGCCTGGCCGCTGCATTGGTGCGGGTCATCGACGATGACATGCACCGCGCCGGGCTGATCGATGCGGGTCATCAGCGAGCCATGGCGTTCTCGTGGGAGTCGTCGGTAGCCGAGATGGTCGATCTGTACCGCGCCATATCGGGTTGATATCGCGAAGCGTGGCAAGCTCCGCGTCTAGGCGGACGGGTATGCGCCCCAACCGGCGAAAGGCAACCTACTCTTAGGCCCTCGTCTGCTTCGTACTGCCTAGGGGTGTCACGTGCCTTCCGCTCTGATAACAGGAATCACCGGCCAGGACGGCCAATATCTCGCCGAGTTCCTGCACTCGATGGACTACAAGGTCTACGGAATGGTCCGTGGTCAGCGCAACCCGAGGGCCGACATCATCCAGCGCGAGCTTCCTTTCGTCGAGCTGGTTTCCGGCGATCTCCAGGACCTGTCGTCGCTGATCGCTGCTCTGGAGTACAGCCAGCCCGATGAGGTGTACAACCTCGGCGCCATCAGCTTCGTGGCGCTGTCGTTCAAGCAGGCCGAGCTGACCGCCGACGTCACCGGCCTGGGTGTTCTGCGCATGCTCGAGGCGATCCGCCTGGTCGGTGGTCAAAACAACCCCATCCGCTTCTATCAGGCTTCCAGCTCGGAGATGTTCGGCAAGGTCCGCGAGACTCCCCAGACCGAGTTGACGCCCTTCTACCCGCGGTCGCCGTACGGAACCGCGAAGGTCTTCGGCCATCACACCACGGTCAACTATCGCGAGTCCTATGGCCTCTACGCGTGCTCGGGCATCTTGTTCAACCACGAATCGCCGCGGCGCGGCATCGAGTTCGTCACCCGCAAGGTCACCAACGCCGTCGCCAGGATCAAGCTCGGCTTGCAGAGCGAGTTGGTGCTGGGCGATCTGACGCCGCAGCGCGACTGGGGCTTCGCGGGCGACTACGTCAAGGCGATGTGGGCGATGCTGCAGCAAGACGAGCCCGACGACTTCGTCGTGGCTACGGGCCAGACTCACCAGGTCCAGGAATTCGTGCGGCTGGCCTTTGAAGCGGTTGGCATCGAGGACTGGCAGTCCCACGTGCGACAGGACGAGCGCTTCATGCGCCCGGCCGAGGTCGACCTGCTGATCGGCGATTGTTCCAAGGCCCGGGATCAGCTCAACTGGGCTCCCGAGGTCGAGTTCAAGGATCTCGTCACGATGATGGTCGAAAACGATGTGGCGCTAGAGAGCGCCAACCTCAACCGCTGAGCAATCCCGTCGCATTATCAGCGGCCAGATGACACCCAAGCGGTGAGGTTGTTCTGTACTCTCCGATAGCGGTCGTGGACTTACGGGCGGAGCACCCGATCGGACCAGACCGTGCATCGATCAGTTGCGGCTATTGCAGCCTTGGCCCTCGCCTTGTCGGCGATGGCTGCGCCTGCGTCTGCCGACGAACCCGTTTCGCCGACGTCGACCTCGGCTGCCGTGCCGCAGCCCGAGATGTCTTCGACGACCTCGACGACGCTTTCGCCGAGCATCACTGCAGCTGACGATCCGGTCGATGTGTCCACCTCGGTGGCGCCGACCACAACCACGACCTCGACCGCGGCGCCGACCACGACCACAACGTCGACCTCGGTAGCACCGGCCACGACCACAACGTCGTCCGTGGCACCGGCCACGACCACAACGTCGTCCGTGGCACCGGCCACGACCACGACCGTGGCGCCCACCCCGCCTGTGTTGGGCCCGGCTTCGGGTCCAGATCCTTGCGTGCTGGGTTGCGCGGTCGGCGAGGTCGTGCTGTCGCAGTGGCACCTGGCCGCCATGGGGCTAGATGCTCCGCTCGATGGCGGTGGTCTGGCGATTGCGATCATCGACTCGGGGATCGAACTCGATCATCCCGACCTCTCGGGCCTTGTCGAGCGGCCCGGCTGCGCACCGGGAGAGCCCATCGAGACCGATCACGCAACGTCGGTTGCAGGCCTGGTGGCTGCCCATCTGGGCGACGGGTCGGGCCTGGCCCCGCTGGTGGACGACGTCAGGTTGCTGGACATCCCCGTGTACAGCCTGGTCGATGGTGAGTTGATCGCAAACGACGCTGCGGTCGCCACCGCCGTCACATGCGCCGTCGCCGAAGGCGCTTCGGTGATCAACCTTTCGATGGCCAGCCAATGCTCGGCGATGCCCCGGGTGGAGGCGGCCATCGCCGCCGCGCATCGGGCGGGTGTCGTGGTCGTCGCGGCCGCCGGCAATCATCGAGGTGAGACGCTGGTGTGTCCGGCAGCCTTCGACACCGTCATAGGCGTTGCCGCCAGCGATCAACAGGCACGACCGTTCACATCGCTGGCGTCGGCCGATGTCGTCGCTCCGGGCCGGTCGCTTCTGACCGCCGGCGTGTTTCCGGGACGGCCCCAGACGACCCGAACCGGTTCGTCGTATGCCACCGCCATCGTTTCGGGAGCAGCGTTGGCGCTCAAGCAGATGCACCCTGAATGGACTGTCGACCGCATCGCTACGCATCTCCACGACCTGTCGCGCGCTGCGGTTGCAGCCAATAGGCACCTCGACCTGTCCGGTCTGGGCCAGTCGCGTCCGGGCTTGCAGGTGCTCAGCACGTCAGGAACCGTGCACGCGCTGGGCGACTCTGTGCCGATCGTCGGGCCCGAGTTCGTGCATCGCGGGGCGGTGGCCGCGGCGCGCAGTTGTTCGGGGCTGTGGACGGTGGATGCTGCGGGGCTCGTCCGAACTGGCGGCGACGCCGCGTTCGTTGGCGACGTCCGCTCGATCGCGCTGGCTGCTCCGGTGGTCGCAATCGTTGCGACGCCCTCGGGTAGGGGCTATTGGCTGGCAGCGGCCGACGGCGGCGTCTTTGCGTTCGGCGACGCCGGATTCTTTGGCTCGCTCGGCGGGGTGAACCTCGGTGCTCGGGTGGTCGACATGGTCGCGTCGCCCTCGGGTCGTGGGTATTGGCTCTTCACATCCGACGCCCGCGTGTTCGCCTATGGGGATGCGACCTATCAGGGCAGCATCCGGGCGACGGTTTCCGGCGCTGCCAACCTCGGCGCCGGGTATGCGTTGATCGTCGATCGGGGTGTCGTGACCCTGCCGGTTGCCGGCTATGTCTCGGCAACCGGGTCTGGGCGCCTGGTCGGTGCGATCTCGTCCGCTGGAGAGCTGTGGTTCGTTCACGACACAGGCGACGTCCGCAACGCCGATGGCACCGCTAGCTTGGTTTCACCGCCAGCGGTGGCGGTGGCGCGGGTCAACCGGTCCGTCGATTGTTAGGGAGTAACGGCCAACTGCCGACATTGCTGGTGGTGAGTGCCCACCGATGCTTCGTTTCACAGATGAGCTGATCGCCGCTATGGCCCGAACTAGTGCTGTTTTTGTTTCCTTGACCCTGATCTTGTCGGCCCTGGCCGGCATCGGCTCGTCGTCGGCCGGCGCTCAGAGCGCGTCGGCGGCCGCCGTTGCGCCCGACCAGATCGTCATCGAAGGCAAGGGTTTCGGCCACGGGCGTGGCCTGGGCCAATACGGGGCGTTGGGCTACGCGGTCGACGACGGATGGACCTACGAGCAGATCCTCGACCAGTACTACGGCAACACGACGTTCGGCGAGATCGTCGCCGACGAAGACATCAAGGTTCACCTCACCGCACTGAACCGCACACCCCTCAGGATCACCGCAAACACGCCGTTCTCGGTGGCTGGTGTCGAATTCGCCGCCGGCGAGGCGGCCCGTATCCGCCTGGAGGGAGTCGATCGGTTTGCTGTGGACCGCGGGCCCGATTGCGCCGGTGCCGACTGGGCGGCCGCTGCCTCCGGCATCGATGGCACCGAGGGCCAAAACGGCCATCCGTTCATCGAAGCGGTCGTCGGGTTGGCCGAGCAAGGCGACGACCTGAACCAGATGCTGCAGGTCTGCACCGGCGACGACAAGCGTGCCTATCGCGGGGCCTTGCGGTTCGTCGAGATCGGCAACGAGTCATTTGTGCTCAACCGGCTCCCGCTCGAGCAATACCTGAGGGGCGTCGTGCCTCGCGAGTCGCCGTCGTGGTGGGGCACAAGAGGTGAAGGCCGCGGCCTCGAGGCCCTGAAGGCCCAGGCGGTGGCGGCGCGCTCGTACTCGATGGCCCAGGCCGCAAGTCGCCGGGTCAGCGGCTATGCCTCCGACACCTGCGACACGCAGTCGTGTCAGGTCTATGGCGGAGCGGGCCTGAACGGTTTGCCCCTAGACCACGGGCCGGCACAGGCCACCACCAACGCTGCGGTTCTGGCCACAGCAGGCCAGGTCAGGCGCCACACCGACAGCTCGATCGCTCTCACCGAGTTCGCCTCGTCGACCGGGGGCTGGACCGCCGACCTGAACGAGGGCAGCGCTTTCCCGGCGGCCGAGGATGCCGGCGACGACGTGTCGCTGAACCCCAACCACAACTGGAGTGTCGCCATCGATCGCAGCCGCATCGAGGAGATCTGGCCGTCGCTGGGAACCCTGGTTCGTATCGACGTGACTCATCGCAACGGTCTGGGCGAGCTCGGGGGAAGGGTCCGTGGACTCGATCTGGTTGGCACCGCCTCTACCGTGCAGCTGCGATTCAACAGCTGGGGCGGCGACGTGTTTCGCCGGTCGTTGGGCCTGCGATCCGACTGGTACCACTTCCCCGACTTCGAGTCTCCCGAGCCTCAGACCCAGGGCCTGTATCTGGCCAAGTCCGACGGCACGGTGCTGGCGTTCGGGCGGGCGATCCACTACGGCGACATGTCGGAATATGACCTGAAGGAGCCCATCGTGGGCGTGGCAGCCACGCGCTCGGGGCGAGGGTATTGGCTTGTGGCCTCCGACGGTGGTGTGTTCGCTTTCGGCGACGCGACGTTCTGGGGCAGCACGGGCGACATCGTTCTGGATCAGCCGATCGTCGGCATGACGCCCACGGCCAGCGGCAACGGATATTGGCTGGTGGCCTCCGACGGTGGTGTCTTCGCGTTCGGCGACGCGGCGTTTCACGGGTCGATGGGTGGTGTACGCCTGGACAAGCCGGTTGTGGGGATGTCTCGCGCACCCAGTGGGCTTGGTTATTGGCTCGTTGCAGCAGACGGTGGAATTTTCGCATTTGGCGATGCCCCCTTCCACGGCAGCACCGGGGGCATGAACCTCGACCAGCCGATCGTGTCGATGATTCCCTCGTCTTCGGGCCAGGGGTACGCGTTCGTCGCCAGCGACGGCGGGGTCTTCATGTTCGGAGACGCCCGCTTCCTGGGCAGCAGGGCCGGGCGCGACAACAAGGGACGGGTGGTTGCGTTGGCGACCTCATCCACGGGTGATGGCTATTGGATAGTCACCGAGACCGGCCGAAGCTTCCCGTTCGGAGATTCCCCCGATTATGTGACCAGCGTTGCGGGCGACGGCGTGGTTTCGGTGGCCTCGCTGCGCTGACGAATCGGGCCGGGCTCTGGTGAGTCAGCGCTCTTCGAGCCACTCCGAGCCGTGGCGGGTCCACGATCGAGCCAACGAACCGAACTCGCGCTCGAGCTGACGCCGCTTGACCTGAAGCCGCTGAAACCCCAGAACGGCGAAGCCGATCGCGGTGTACGCGGCGTCCTTTAGATCGTCTGACTCTGAGCTGGCCATCGGGGGTTGAAGGTATCGGTCCCGAGCCACCTCGACACACGCAAAACCGGGGGCTTCGCGGGCCTATCGAGGTCGATGTCGAGTACCCTCGCCAAGTCGTGACCGAGTCGCCCGCTGCCCTTCCCCCGGTTGTCGCCGTGGTGGTTGCGTGCAACCCCGGCCCGTGGTTCGAAGAGACGCTTTCCAGCCTGACCACTCAGACCTACTCGAGCCTCGAAATCCTCGTAATCGACACCGGCTCGGAACCGGTAGCAGAGCGCGTCAGCGCCGTGGCTCCCCGAGCGGTGGTGCACCGGGCCGAGGCGGCCAAGGGTTACGGCGCCGCGGCCAACATGGTCACCGAGTCGGTTTCGGGCGCAGGGTTCTACCTGTTTCTCCACGACGACATCGCCTTGTCCGAAGACGTCGTGTCGATCCTGGTCGAAGAGGCTTTCCGTTCCAATGCCGGAATCCTCGGGCCCAAGATCGTCGATTGGTCGGATGGCCGCCGCATCCGGTCTGTGGGCATGGCGGTCGACAAGACGGGTGTTCAGGCTCCGTATGCCGAGGCCGGCGAACTCGACCAAGAGCAACACGACCGGGTGCGCGACGTATTTGCGCTGCAGTCGGGCTGCCTGCTCGTCAGATGTGACCTGTTCGAGTCGGTCGGCGGCTTCGACCCCGAGATCGACTTTCTGGGCGACGACGTCGACCTGTGCTGGCGTTCTCACATCGTCGGTGGGCGGGTCATGGTGGTTCCCGACGCCAAGGTCAGGCATCTCGAAGCCCTGGGCGCTCGCCAGCCCGACATCAGCAGGCGCCATCGGCTGCTGAGGCATCGGGTTCGGTCGATGCTCAAGTGTTATGGCTGGGTCGACCTGCTGCGGGTGCTGCCCCAGGCGATCGTCTGGTCGGCGGGCGAGATCGTCTTTTCGGTGCTCACCGGCCGCTTCGCCCAGGCTCGCGAAATCGCCAGCGCGTGGACTTGGAATCTCCGACGCTTCGGGCGGTTTCCCAAGATGCGTCGCGAGATCCGCAAGATCAGGCGAGTCCGCGACAGTGATGTGAGGCGCCTTCAAGTCGGCGGAAGTGCCCGATTCTCGGCGTTTCTGCGCGGCCAGATCGGGGAAGGTTCGCGCTTCCAAGACTTCGCGGCGCGCGGCCGCGAGCTTGCCGGCGCCATGTCGGAGGGTCCGCGGCGGGTTGCCCTGGTCGTGTGGGCCGTGCTGGCGCTGTTCCTCGTCTTTGGTGCCAGGCACCTGATCACCAGAGACATCGCATCGTTCGGGCAGTTCCTTCAGTTCCCGTCGAGGGGGGCCTTCCTGCACACATTCGGCTCGAGCTGGTCCGACGCCGAGCTGGGTTCTTCTGGGTTCGTTCCGGCCGGTGTCGGGATGCTCGGCCTGGCTTCGACCCTGCTGCTGGGTGCCACCGGGCTGCTGCGCAAGCTCTTGATCGTCGGCCTGATACCGATGGGATGGATAGGCGCCTGGCGGCTGTCGGGGCCGCTCGGGTCCAGGCGTGGCCGGTTGGTTTCGGCTATCGCCTACGCAGCAATACCCATCGCGTACGACGCGGTGGCGGCCGGCCGCTGGGACGTGCTGCTGCTGTACGCCACGATGCCTTTCATCATCGGCCGACTCGCTCGGCTCATCGGGGCCTCGCCCTACGGCCCCCAAGGCGACGGCCCCGGGCCCGGCGTGGTGGTTCGCAGCGCGGGGCACCAAACGGTGTCTCTGGCCTTGGCTCTGGCCATAGTCGCTGCGTTCGAGCCATTCGTGCTGGTGATGGTTCCCGCCATCGCAACGGTGCTGGTGGTCACGTCGATTCTCACCGGCCATGTTCTGCGGCCATTGCGCGCCGTGGTCTTGAGCCTGGTCGCCTCGGCGGTGGCCCTGGCGATGCACGCCCCATGGCTGTCGCGCTGGCTGGACGATCCCGAAGCGCTTTGGCAGTCGGTTCTGGGTCCTAACCGGGGTGGCCCGACCGAGCTGATCGACATCGTGGGCTTCTCGGTGGGCCCGTGGAGCACTTCGGTGGTGACCCTCGGGATACTGGTGGCTGCCGCTCTGTCGTTGGTGATGGGGCGCGATTGGCGGGCCACGTGGGCCACCAGGGCATGGTCGGTTGCGCTGGTGTCTTTTGGCGCGGCCTGGGTGTCGTCCAACCAGCCGTTCTCGCAGCTGGAGCTGCCAGACGTACATCTGCTGTTGGTTCCCGCTGCGGTCGGCGTCTCGTGGGCCGCAGGCATAACCTTTGCGACGTTCGAGTTCGACATTCCCCGCTTTGGGCTCGCAGCTCGACGCTTGACGGTCGGCATCGGTGCAGCCGGGTTGGCCTTGGGCAGTCTGTCGGCTTTGGCCGCCGCGGCCGGCGGCACCTACGGCGCACCCACCACTGATCTGTCCGGTGCGCTCCGCCTCATCGCGAACGAACCCTCGGAAGGTTCGTTCAGGGTCATGTGGATCGGCGACCCCGAGCTGTTGCCGATACCGGGCCGCGAGATATCCGAAGGCCTGGCGGTCACCGCCTCCAGCGACGGCCTGGCCGATGTCAGGTCTGCCTGGCTGACCCCGGCCAACGCGGCCAGCGAGTTCATGGTCGAGTCTTGGAGTGCGGCCCTGGCCGGCGACACCGCTCGCCTGGGTCGCCTGCTAGCGCCGATGGGCGTCAGATACTTGGTGGTGCCCCAAGCCGCTGCGCCGTCGTTCGCGGGCGGCGTGGTGACGCCTGCAGACGCCGACCTGATCGACACCTTGTCGGCACAACTCGACTTCGACCGCATCGCTTCAGATCCGTCGGTCATCGTCTACCAGAACCTCGCCTGGAGGCCGGTCAGGGCAGTTACGGTCTCCGACAATCCGGTGCTGGGCACCAGCACCCCCACCGAGCTGGCGTCGACCCCCACCGGTGACTGGTTCCCGGTCTTCGTCGACCGCAAGTCGCCCGTCGAATACACCGGCGACGTTCCTGCGGGCACGGTGGTGCTGGGAGTCGGCGACGCCGACACCTGGAGCATTCAGGCTGGTGGCCGAACGGTGCAGAGCGCCCCTGTGCACGGCTGGGCCGGCGGGTTCGAGCCCGGTGTCACAACCGGGGCGACCCTGGTACACACCCCGCCGGACGCGAACGGCTGGATACTGCTGGCTCAGTGGGTCGGCTGGTTGGTCGTGGCCCGCATCGCGTTCGCCGAACGACGCCGATCGCCCGATGCTGCGCCCGCAGCGCCCACCGGCGAGCCCGGCACCCACGACGAGCCCTCGCTGCTGGCGCAACTCGAGATAGGAACCGGCGGCCAATTCGATGAGGTCGTGCCATGAGAGCCTGGAGATGGCCGGCGCGTCTGGCGATCGTCACCGCCGTTGCGTCCGCAATCGTCATAGACGCCCAGTTCGGCGAGGAGCAGCCCATCACCGAGGTAGTGGCGGCCGAGACCACTCTCGAGCTAGGTGGGTACCCGCTGCCTGGTGCGGGGGCCGATGCCTTGAGCTCTACCTGGTATTGCCCCACGATCCGATCCGGCTCCGCCGATGGCGGGCTCTTGACGGTCGCCGAACTGTGGGTGACCAACCTGCAAACCGCCCCGACCACCGTCACGGTGACCCTGCAGAGCGCCACCGACCGCGACGTCGTCGTCACGCAACAGTTGGCGGCCCGCTCGTCGACGCTCATCGAGTTGGCTGACGATCTCGTCGCCGACCGAGTCTCGGCGATCGTCGAAGCCGAGCGCGGCCAGGTCTTCGTGACCCGCCAGATGACCAATGCGCTTGGCATCGACGATGCACAGTGTGCTCCAGAAGCCTCGACCGAGTGGCTGTTTGCCGCCGGCGACACACAGCGCGACGCCACCGAGGTGGTGCAGGTTTTCAACCCATTCCCCGACGACGTAGTGCTGGACGTGACCTTCGCAACCGAGGTCGAGGCCGGACAGTACAAGGCGGCTGAGCTTCAGACGATCGTGGTTCCGGCCCGGCAGGCGGTGGGTGTTTCGATCGGCGAGTACGTGCGTCGCCGAGACGTGGTTTCGGTCGTGATGACCTCGCGCGGCGGGGGAGTGGTGGCCGACCGCCTGCAGTATTACGACGGCAGCGAGGGCCGGCGAGGCTTTTCGGCCGGGCTCGGAATATCTTCGCCCGCCACCACCTGGATTCAGCCCGGGCTCGTGGTCGACGACGGCACCACAGCCCTTCTGCATATCCACAACCCGAACCCGATCGAAGCCGAGATCGACGTTGCGGCCTTTGCGGCTTTGGCCTTCGCCGGTGGTGACCCGATCGCTCTGACCGTGCCGGCCCACGACACGCTGGTGGTTCCTGTGGTCGCCACGGGTGAGCCATCGGAGGGACTGAAGCTCGAGGTCGATCCAGACGTCGAGCTCAGTGTGGTCGTGCAGTCGGCCAACTCGGTGAGCTTGGCCGTCGAGGTCGAGATGGTCGTCGAGGAACTGGTCGTTCCGGCACCGCCCACGACCACCACGACCACCACGACCACTACAACCACCGAGGCACCGACCACGACCACCGAGGCGCCGACGACCGATGCCTCCGAGGCCGCCGAAGGCGAGGCGTCGGGCACCACCACCACCGAGCCGACCGAAACGACCACGACCACCACGACCACGACGACCACCACCACGACAACGACGACGGTTCCCGAGCCGATCGAACCCCCGGCGATAGCTCGCGACTTTCGTGCGAAGTCGGGTTTTGCGGTGTCACCCCTGATCTCTCGCTTCGCCACCTCGTGGCTGGTGGTCGGAACATCGGACTCCGACGTGGTCTCCACCGCCCTCATCCACAACAGTTCGGCCGAACCCGTCGATGTCATCGTCGGGCGCCTCGACGGGACCGCCGTCGAGACCCTTTCGATCGAACCTGGGGTGTCGGTTCGCAGGCTGGTGCCGTTGGCCGGCAACGTCTTGTTGCTCGACGCCTCGGGCCCCGTTGCGGTGCTGATCTCCAGTGAGCGGGTCGATGGCGAGGGTGTTTCGTTGGTCCCGGCGTTGCCACTCGACTGACAACCCAGCAGGCTTGTCCTAATGGAACGCGTAATCATCGCCGCAGCCATCATCGCGGTGGCCCTCGTCGTGGCCTTTGTGGCCCAGCGACGCCGCACCGATCCTCCTACCCAGGCCACGCCGGTGCGGTCATTGCCTCAGCAGCTCGACCGCGAAGACTTCGCTGCTCCCGGAACCACATTCGTCGTGGTGATGTTCTCGTCCGACACCTGCGACGCATGTGCGTTGGTTTCCGAGACGGTGAAGGCGATCGAAGCCCCCGACGTGGCGTTCCAGAACGTGTCGTGGCAGGCCGACAAGAAGTTGCACGCCCGCTACGAAATCGAGTCGGTACCGGCAACGGTTATCGCAGGGCCAGACGGAGCTGTGGGCGCAGCATTCCTGGGCACCATCGTCGAGGCAGAACTGGTCGAGGCGATGCAGGCGTTCAGGAACCGCCTCGCCGACGAGAGCGCCTGACGTCGTCGCCAGTGGGGCTCAGGGCTGGGGTACGTCGGCGACGGGTGCTGGCGGGTTGTTGGCCAAGGCGATGGCCTGAACCTCGGCGCCAGTGATGGTCTCGCGTTCCAGCAATGCCTGAGCGATCTCGTCCAGCGCAGGCCGGTGCTCGGTGAGCACACGCCTGGCGCGCTCCTGCTCCGTGCGCAGTATGCGTTCGACCTCTTCGTCGATGACCCTGGCGGTCTCGTCGCTGTAGTCGCGGGTGTGCATGAGGTCCTCGCCCAGGAACACCTGGTTGTTCGAGCCCCAAGCCATGGGGCCGATACGGTCGCTCATGCCCCACTCGCGCACCATCTTGCGGGCGAACTCGGTGGCGACCATCAAGTCGTTGGCCGCGCCCGTCGAGGTGACGCCGTAGATGAGATCTTCGGCCATGCGACCGCCCATCAGCACCGCAAGCCGGTCTTCGATGTACTTCTGGTCGTAGCTGTGGCGTTCCTGCGGAAGCTGCTGGGTGACACCCAGTGCCTGCCCGGTGGGCAGGATCGTGACCTTGTGCACCGGGTCGGCGTTGGGCAACACGGTGGCCAGCAGTGCATGTCCGCCTTCGTGATAGGCGGTCATCTCCTTCTCGTGGTCGGTCATGGCGACCGACTCGCGGCGCTGACCCATCAGCACGCGGTCTCGGGCGTTCTCGAAGTCGATCGCCTCGATGCGATCTGATCCTCGGCGCACAGCGTGCAGCGCCGCCTCGTTCACCAGGTTGGCCAGATCGGCACCGCTCATGCCCGGGGTTCCCTTGGCCATGGTCTTGAGGTCGACGTCGCCACCCATGCGCTTGTCGAGGCAGTGCACCTTCAAGATCGCGAGTCGCTCCTCGGACTCTGGCAGGGGCACCACTACCTGGCGGTCGAAGCGGCCGGGCCGCAGGAGGGCCGGGTCGAGAATGTCGGGTCGGTTCGTGGCGGCCATCATGACGATGCCTTCTGTGGCCTCGAAGCCGTCCATTTCGGCGAGCATCTGGTTGAGGGTCTGCTCGCGTTCGTCGTGGCCGCCGCCCAGGCCCGCACCTCGCTTGCGCCCGATCGAGTCGATCTCGTCGACGAAGATGATGGCTCGGCCAAGCCTGCGGGCGCTCTGGAACAGGTCGCGGACACGGCTGGCGCCGACGCCGACGAACATCTCCATGAAGTCCGAGCCGGTCACCGACAGGAAGGGCACGCCGGCTTCACCAGCGACAGCGCGGGCGATGAGCGTCTTGCCTGTTCCTGGGGGGCCCACCAACAGCACGCCCTTGGGGATGCGGGCACCGATGGCCGCGAACTGATCGGGCTTCTTCAAGAAGTCGACCACCTCGGTGATCTCCTGCTTGACACCCTCGTATCCGGCGATGTCGGCAAACGTCGTGCCTGGGCGCTCGGTCGTGTAGGTCTTGGCCTTGCTGCGCCCGATAGACATGATGCCCGACATCTGGCCCTGGGCCCGGCGCTGCATCCACCAAAAGAAGCCGATGAGCAGGCCGATGGGCAGCAGCAGAGGAATCAGCTGGATGAAGAAGTTGGTGGTCTGGTTCTCGAACTCGACCCCGACGTTGCGCTCCTCGAGGAGTTCGATGTGGCTCTCGATCGGGTCGCGGGGGCCCTTAGTGCGGATCTTGGTGTCGGAGTCGTCGAGGGTCGCGACGATGTCGCCGGTGTCGTTGTTGATTACGACAGACTTGACCTCGCCATTGCGAACCTGCTCTTCGTACTGGCTGAAGGTGACCTGCTCGGCGTTGTCGGCTTCGAACATCTGCGGCACGAGAAAGGTCGCCACGACGATGCCGATCAGAATCCAGAGAGACCAGCGTGGGAAGCCGCCGTCGCCCTTGTTGGTGCGCGGCGCCCCGCCGTCCTGATCGGTTGGTGGAGGGGACTGTCGGGCCATCACTACATGGTAGGGGTGAAAGTGTCCACTCGGGCGGGCGCGGGCGCGGTACCTTGGCCCCACATGGGGTTCGTCACCAACGTCGTGCCGGTTTCCGAGAGGTTGTGTTCGCGGCCTCTGTGCGGAGCCCAAGCCGAGGCCGTGCTGCTGTTCGACTACGCATCGGGCCACGTGGTGCTCGACTGGACCCGCGAGGTCCACGATCCGAACCACCTCGAGTTGTGTGCGGCCCACGCCGAGCGCTTCCGGCCACCGAACGGATGGACGATGGAAGACCGGCGGGTGATCGGCCCGCCAGCTCGTATCGACCTGGTCGGCGGCGAAACGGTCGAGTCTTTCGTACGCTGAGCGGGTGCACGCACCCCAACCCAATCCAGGCGCGCCCTCACCAGCTGGTCGATCTCATTGGTGGGGGCTGATCGGCCTCGCATTCGCCGTATGGTTCGCCTCACAGGTCGTGGGTGCTGTGGCTGCGGCCGCTGTGGCCGACGGCCGCAGCTTCGACTCGTTCTCGGGGCGAGACCTGTTCGTGGTCACTCTGCCATTCCAGCTGGTCATCGGCGGCGGAGCCATCTTGCTGGCAAGGTGGTCGGGCTCGGGGCACGAGCTATTGCGGCTGGGGCAACGCAAGTGGTCTGATCTGCCGGTCGGCCTGGCGATCGGCGCGGCCCTGCAGCTGGTCGTGGGCATCGTGTACCTGCCGCTCTCCGAGTTGTTCGACCGCGACACGAGCGCAGCGCGAGAGCTGGCCGATCGCTTCGACGGAGGCGACATCGCCTTGTTGTTCTTGATGGCCGGCGTGTTTGCCCCCATAGTCGAGGAATTGTTCTTCCGCGGTGTACTGCAAGGGGCTCTCGAACGGCTCCTGCGTCCGTGGGTCGGCGTTGTGGTGGCAGCGCTGTTGTTCGCCCTCACCCACTTCCAGGTCTTCGAGCTGCTGGGCTTGTTCATCTTCGGGTCGGCCGCGGGCGCCATCTTGCGTCGCACGGATCGCATGTCGTTGGCGGTCACGGTTCACATGGGGTTCAACATGGCGAGCCTGTTGGTGTTGGCAACCACCTGACCGAAGGGCTCGCCGTCACTTTGAGTGTTATGGCCGAGCCGCACAGCACTCTGGGTGGGAAATCCCGACCCGTTCCCTCAAATCGCTACGCAGAGTGGCGATGGATAGGCAACGCACCACACGAGGTGGTCGATGTCGAAGGGACAGCCACATGGCGGCATGCTCGCACTGCGGACGAACGATGATCGAGATCGAGCTCTCCACGCCGACGGCACCGGTGACCATGCGCAGCTGTTCGCGATGTGATCGTCGTGAGTGGTTCGTCGACTCCGAACCGACCGATCTCGAGGGCGCCCTGGAGCAGATCGCCACCACCGGCCGGCGGTAGTCCCACCACGGTGAGCGGCGCGGTTTTGGCCATCACCCGACCTGCCGCACCAGAGCGGTCCGCACCTGCGATCATGGTGCGTTCATGCAGACTCCTTCGGAATCTCTGCCAGCGGGCGACTTGACACAGGTGGTCGAAGAACCCCAGGCGGAATCGGTCGAGACACAGTCGGACTCACAAGGACACGAACCCCGACAGCGCGCGGGCGCTGCCGAGAGGTTCGGCGCCCTGTACTCCAGGGCACGTTCGGCGACGCCCGAGTCGTGGGTGACATTCGCCGTCGTGGTCCTGAGCGTGGGCTTGGTTTTCCTGCGACTCCACCCCAGCAAGATCCTGGCCGACACCACCCCGGCGGGCGGCGACATGGGTGCTCACGTGTGGGGCCCCGCCTACCTGCGCGACAACCTGCTGTCGGGCTTCAGCTTCCGCGGCTGGACCATGGACTGGTACGGCGGGTTCCCCGCCATGCACTTCTACATGGTGCTGCCATACCTCCTCATCGTCCTGCTCGACGTCGTGTTGCCCTATGGCGTCGCCTTCAAACTCGTTGCGGTCGCGGGTGTAGTGACCATTCCGGCGTCGGCCTATGCCTTCGGTCGCCTGGCTCGCATGCCCTTCCCGGTGCCCGCGATCTTCTCGGTGGCCGGCCTGCTGTTCGTATTCGACTTCAACTTCACCATCTA
>JAGQSP010000499.1 GCA_020439485.1 Acidimicrobiales bacterium
GGTGGATTCGTACCCAAGGAGACCTCGTGAACCAAACGGCGGAAGACTTCGAAGACATCAGGGTCGAGGTCCGAAGGCTGTGTGACAGATACGGCAACGAGTACTGGCGGGGCCTCGAACCCGATCGTTACCCCGAGGAGTTCGTCACCGAGCTGGCCAGTCAAGGCTGGTTGGGGTCGCTGATCCCCGAGCAATACGGCGGCGGCGGGCTGAGCTTGGCGGGTGCGTCGGTGATCCTCGAGGAGATCTCTGCCAGCGGTGGCAACCCCAGCGCGTGCCACGCCCAGATGTACGTGATGGGCACCGTCTTGCGTCACGGCTCGGACGAGCAGAAGAACAAGTACCTGCCCAAGGTCGCGGCCGGAGAACTGCGCCTACAGGCATTCGGTGTCACCGAACCCACCGCTGGGTCAGAGACCACAGCGATTCGCACCAGGGCGGTGCGCGACGGCGACACGTGGAGGATCAACGGCCAAAAGATCTGGACCTCGCGAGCGCAGTACTCGGACCTGATGGTGTTGCTGGCCCGCACCACGCCCGCCGAAGAGGTCGAGAACCGGGTCGATGGCCTGTCGGTGTTCCTGGTCGAGATGCGCGATGCCGACGGCCAGCTGATTCCCGGGCTCACCATCAACCCGATTCCCACGATGATGAACCACAGCACCACCGAGGTCTTCTTCGACGACGTGGTGATACCCGCAGATGCCTTGATCGGCACCGAAGGCAAGGGTTTTCGACACATCCTCGACGGGATGAACGCCGAGCGCATCCTGATCGCATCCGAATGCATCGGCGACGGTCGGTTCTTTCTGGATCGCGCGTCTCAGTACGCGAAAGAGCGCCATGTGTTCGGCCGCCCAATCGGCATGAACCAGGGAGTCGCGTTTCCGCTGGCCAAGGCCTACGCCCACCTCGAGGCTGCCAACCTGATGCGCTGGAAGGCCGCGAACCTGTTCGACGCGGGCGAGAAGTGTGGAGCCGAGGCCAACATGGCCAAGATGCTGGCCTCGGAGGCATCGTGGGAGGCCGGCAACGCCGCGGTCAACACCCACGGCGGCTTCGGGTTCGCCGTCGAGTACGACATCGAACGAAAGCTCCGCGAGACGCGGCTGTATCAGGTGGCACCAATCAACAACAACCTGGTGCTGGCCTTCGTCGCCCAGCAGTGCCTGGGGTTGCCCAAGTCGTACTGACCTCCACCGGTGTGCCACCGGCGCCCCCTCCGAGGTGTCTGTCCCTAGCGCCCCTATCGGGGCGCCGGGACGGCACACCTCGGGCGACGGCGGCCACGACGGTCGAAGCGGGCTGTCGCAGCGCCCCGATAGGGGCGCTGCAGACAGACACTTGGCGGACGTACGGGAGGACGGGTCGGCGGAAGGTGGGGGTCAGCCCACGATGAAGCGTTGGTGGGTGCCTTCCGACACGAGCTTGTCGCCACTGGTGACCTTCACGTCGAACACCAGTCGCTTGCGATCGACCTCGGACAAGACCGCGTCGATCTGGATGTCGTCGCCGCTGGCCACAGAAGCCGCGTGGCTGACACACACGTGAATACCCACGGTGGTCTGGCCCTCGGGTAGGTGAGGCTGCACACCGAACAGGCACGTGCCCTCGATGAGGCGGATCATGTCGGGGGTCGACAACACCTTCATCGGAAGGTGTGGCGGCGACATGTCGTCGGTGACCGTGTAGGTCTGGCTGTTGGTGAGCCCAGGTTCGATCGCGGTCATGTTCAATCCTCCACGTAGGCGACGAAGGTGCAAGAGATCAGCACCTTGCCGCCGGTGTCTGGCACCTGCAGGTTGTGGCGTGCCGGCCTCGACTGAGGGTCTGGGAAGAACCGTTCCCAGGGGCCGTTGAGGGCGTTGCGGCTGGCGACCGGGTCGGTGACGTAGAACGTCATCTTGGCCATGTGGTCCCAGCTTGCGCCTGCGGCCTCGAGCATCTTGCCCACGTGGGTGAACAGGTTGTCGATCTGTTCCTCGAGGGTGTCGGGAACCGACCGACCTCCGGGGTTGAACGGGGGAGTGATGCTGGACATGACGAGCGGGCCCACGCGGGTTGCCGCGGGAATGGGGTTCGAGTGCTCGAACCCCTCGATGTCGATCGAGCGGCGCGCCATGTCAGTAGGTCTCCCCGCGCTCGGCCAGCCACGCCTCGAAGTCGGGCCAGTTCTCCTTGGCCAGCGGGAAGTAGCCCTCGAACGACAGCCCGCTGCGAACCTTCTCGATCGCGAACTCTTCGCGCAGTTCCATCTTCCACGAGGCGTCGGCGACCTCCTCGACCATGGACGGAGGAATGACCACGGCACCCTCGTCGTCGCCCACGATGATGTCGCCGGGCAGCACGGTGACGCCTGCGCAGGCGATAGGCACCTGATGGTCGAGCGGAACGTGCAGGCGCCCGAGAGTCGATGCATGCGACGACTGGTGGTACACGGGCAGGTTCATGTCGCGGATGGCGGGGGTGTCGCGCAGTGATCCGTC
>JAGQSP010000500.1 GCA_020439485.1 Acidimicrobiales bacterium
GAAGCCACCACGCTCTGCAGAACGGGCCTGAACCTCAGCTCGGCGGTCTGGCCGACGAGGTCCAGTGCACGCTGCGCGTCGTCGACACCTGGCAACTCGACCACGATCGTGGTGCCCTGCCTGGTGATGTCGGGCTCGGCGACGCCCAAGGCGTCGACGCGCTGACGGATGATGGTGATGGCCTGGTCGAGGGCTTGCTCGTCGGCGGTCTCGGTGGCCTCGTAGGTAACGGCGACGCCGCCCTGTAGGTCGAGTCCCAGCAGAGGTGCCCAGCCCGCTGCCGCCGCGCTGACGACCGCAACTGCGGTCAGCACAACTGTGGCGACGAGGCTGACTATGTAAGAACGGCGCACGAAAGTGGCTCCGGGTCGGTTATGGGAATGGATCTACGCGCAGATCCGCACGCCAGAGCATGGCGCAACGAGCCTGCGGATGTGTGTCAATCTCTGTCGGCCGAATCGTCGGCCGCATCAGCGGCGCCTGAATCGAACTCTTCGGACTCCGCGTCTTGCGGAGACTGTTCGGCGAACGAGCCGTCGGCGTACTGGCCGTCCCACCGTTCGCGGATCTGGGCGATCGATCGCCGCAGCATCACCACCTCGACGTCGTCTGACATGGCGACGAGCACCTCGTCGGCTGCGAGACCGTTGGAGTCGTCGTCTGGGTCGTGCTCGTCCATGATGGTGACGATGAAGCCACCGGCGGTGATGACCACGTCGCCGATTCCGGCTCGCTGGGTCAGCGACTGCTGGTCGCGCATGCGCTTTTGCTGAGGCCTCACGAAGAGGAGCCACACCAACACCATCGGGATGGCGAAAATCAGGAGTTCCATGAGGGTCCGATGCTAGCGGTAGCCACGGCGGGTCAATCCCAGTAGTGGGCGACCTCGTCGCGCACGTCTTGGAGGCGTCCCACCTCGATGGCCTGGCGCGTCCGCTGCACCAGGTCGAACAGGTACCAGAGGTTGTGCAGGGTCAGAATCCGCCCCGCGGTGGGTTCTTTGACCTTCAGCAGGTGCCGCAAATAGCCAGCGGCGAACCGATTGGAGAACGGGTTTCGTTCGTCCAGGGGGTCGGTCGAGCGCTCGAACTTCGCGTTTCGGAGGTTGACCCTGCCGTGCGATGTCAGGACCGTGCCGTGCCTGGCCAGCCTGGTTGGCAAGACACAGTCGAACATGTCGACACCCAGCGCCACCGCCTCGACGATCGAGATGGGGTCGCCGACCCCCATGAGATACCGGGGAACGTCGGTTGGCAAGACCGACAACGCCGCCTCCAGCGCCGGCAACATCTCGGCTCGGGTCTCGCCCACGCTGAGGCCACCGATGCCATAACCGGGGAACTCGAGGTCGGCCAGTACCCGCCCAGACTGCACGCGCATGTCGGGGTCGATGCCGCCTTGAACGATGCCGAACTGGGCCTGATCGGCCCGCGAGTGAGAGTTGCGGGCGCGCTCGGCCCAGCGATGGGTGGTCTCCATGGCCTTGCGCACCTCGTCGGCAGACGACGGCAGCGCTGGGCAGATGTCGAGCACCATCGCAATGTCGGCGCCGATCTGTTCCTGGATGTGGGTTGCCGACTCGGGCGTCAGGCGGACCTTGGCCCCGTCGTAGACCGAACTGAAGGTCACACCGTCGTCGTCGATCTTCGGGCTCAGGCTCATCACCTGGAACCCGCCAGAGTCGGTCAACATGTGACCGCCCCAGTCGACGAAGCGGTGCAGGCCGCCGAACTGATCGATCAGATCGGCGCCTGGCCGCAACATCAGGTGATAGGTGTTGCCAAGAACCACCTCGGCGCCCAGGGCTTCATAGTCGCGGGCGTCGAGGTGGATGACAGCGCCCCTGGTGCCCACCGGCATGAACACCGGTGTTTCATAGGTGCCCCTCGACGTGTGCACCCGGCCCCTTCGGGCCTGTCCGTCGGTGGCCAGCAACTCATAGGTCAGCATCGGAGTTCCTCTCCAGCAGCATTGCGTCGCCGAAGCTGAGGAATCGATAGCCCTCGGTCAACGCTTCGGTGTAGATGTCGCGCCACCGGCTGCCGATGAATGCATCGATCATCACCAGCAGCGTCGAGCGCGGCATGTGGAAATTGGTCATCAGAACGTCTACGACCTTCCAGTCGTATGGGCGGCGAATGAACAGATCGGTCCGGCCCGCCAGTTCGCCTGTGGTGGCCGCCGATTCGAGGGCCCGCACCGATGTGGTGCCGACCGCCACCACCCGGCGCGCCTCTTTGCAGGCATCCAGGGTTTCGGCCGGGACCCGATAGGCCTCGGTGTGCATCACATGGTCGTCGAGATCGTCGACCATCACCGGGCGGAACGTGTCGAGGCCGACGACCAGCTCGACTCGGCAAATCTCGACACCCCGCCGCTCGATGCGCTGCAACA
>JAGQSP010000501.1 GCA_020439485.1 Acidimicrobiales bacterium
CGACCACAGGTCCAGGCTCCACAGTGCTCGACATGAACAGGAACCTCAGACTCAGAACTCTTGCCGGGCTGGTCGCCGCCGTAGCTGTGCTGGGCGCATGCAGCTCGTCTTCAGACAACGACAGCGCCCAGTCGACACCACAATCGACATCGACGGCGGTAGGCCAGCCATCTGACTCGACGTCTGACGGCGACCGGACCGCCGCCGCTGGACTGACCTCCACCTACCTCGGCTCGTACAGCCTCGAGGACCCCGAGTTCGGCACCATGGTCACGGTCGTCGTCGACGGCGGAACACGAACCATCGAGACGAACGCCCTGCCGGATCACGAGACCGGTGAGTTCCCGAATTCCGGAAACCCGAACACCATCACCGCACAGGACCTGACCTGGGAGTTCCCTGCAACTGCGGTGTACACCGGCCAGGCAACAGAGGTTCGTGTTCCCGGTGTCGCGGTGAACGGGGTGAAGTTCGAGCCGGGCACGGCCGAAACCGTCACCTGCTCGTCGGGTGAGGTTTATCGGATCGAGGCATTGCAGGACATCTACGACTTGGGCCTCGACTTCAACAACGCCCACGTCCAACCGACCGGCGAGTACCACTACCACGGAATCTCGTCGATGCTCGTCGATGCGTACGACACCGACCAGGACCTCGTGCACGTCGGCTTCGCCGCCGACGGCCACCTCATGTACTACTCGAAGTCCGGGGCTTACGAGTCTGGTTACGCTCTGAGTTCGACCGCTCGTAGCGGCACTGGTTGCCAGGCATCGGGACCGGCTGGGGGCACCACGATCGAGCTCGAAGGCAGCACGCCAGACGGTACCTACACCACCGACTGGCAGTGGTCTGACCAGACGGGCGATCTCGACGAGTGCAATGGCATCACCATCGATGGCCAGTACGTGTACATCGTCACCAACGACTACCCGTACATAAGCCGGTGCACGATGGGTGAGGCCAGCGGAGACGGCGTCGGCGGTCCGCCAGGGCCGGGCGCTGGTGGAGCACCGAGTGGCCAGGGCGCCGGCGGGTCTGCCTCGACCGGCGACGCATGACATGAATCCGATCCGAGCGGTCGTCTGTGGCCTGATCATGCTCGCCCTTGTCGGCCTGGCGGTATCGCCGGTCTCAGCACACGAGCCAGGTACCTCGGCGCTGTCGGTTGTCATCGACGGTGCCGAGGTCGAGGTCAGCATCGACGTCCCGCTCGACCTGCTAGGCCTTGCCGTCGGAACCGAACTGACCTCCGACGCTTTCGAGTTGTCGCTGAAGCGCTCGGCCATAGTCGACTACCTCGACGAGCACCTGACGCTGGCCGGCGGCGGAACAGTTGCCGAGCCGGTATTCGGGCCGCTGACGGTGGTTTCGGTCGACGGCATCGAATGGGCCAGGCTGGTTCTGACCTACGACATCGAAGCCGACGATGCGCCACTCGTGATGACCTACGACGCCATCTTCGAAGTCGATCCAGATCACAGGGTCATGGTCACCGAGAGGCTGGCCGGCTCATCCGAGGCCGTTCTGGCGGTGATCGACCGTGACCAGCCTTCGGTGACGATCTCGTCCACCGGCGAAACCGGTCATGCCTCGTCAACTTGGACGGTGATGGTCGCAGAGGGCTATGACCACGTCCTCGCCGGCGCCGACCACATTCTGTTCCTGCTCGTACTGCTGGTGCCCGCACCCCTCGCCGTCAGCAGGCGGCGCTGGGTCGAGGGCCCCAGCTTCCGCCGGGCGGTCGTCCGAGTGGTTCGGGTATCGGGGGCGTTCACCGTCGGCCACTCGCTGACGCTCGCGCTGTCTGCCTTCGGCGTGGTCGACTTTGCGTCACGGCCCGTTGAGGTACTGGTAGCGGGCTCGGTGGCCATCGCCGCCATTCACGCGTGGCGTCCGCTGACCTCTCACGGCGAGGTCGTGATCGCGGGAAGTTTTGGGCTGATTCACGGACTGGCGTTCGCCGGGATCCTCGACGAGTTGGGTATCGCCAGGGTGCAGTCTGCGACTGCTCTGCTGGGCTTCAATGTCGGTGTCGAGCTGGCGCAACTGGTGGTCATCGCCGGCACGTTCCCGTCGCTGTGGGTCTTGTCCAGAACCGGCGCCTACACGAGGTTCCGCAAGGCTGTGGCGACGTTGGCATTGGTCGCGTCAACCGCGTGGGCGGTCGAAAGGGTCGGCGGTGGTGGCAATCCGCTGTCTGCGGTCGAGGCGACGGTGGTAGACCATCAACTCCTCACTGTGCTCGCGCTAGCCATCGCCGCGCTTGCCGCCCTTGTGCACACTGCCCTGAATCGCGACGACACCGGGGTTGCGGTTGTGGAAGCCTCTCCTGGTGGACATTGAGGACAAGATTCGGCTCGATCGCCAGGCTCTCGAGGGGTTCCACAGCGGTCCCGATTCCCAGCTGGCAGCCACGGCCGAGGCCATGTCTGCGGTCGGATCGGCAAGATGCGTCGTCGTGGTCGAGGGGGTGAGCGACCAGATCGCCGTCGAGACACTGGCCGCACGACGTGGTCGCGATCTGTCCGCCGCGGGCGCCGTCGTGGTGCCGGTCGGTGGAGCACATGCGATGGAGCGCTACCTGCGCCAATTCGGACCTCAGGGAGCGGGACTGGCCGTTGTCGTCATGTGCGATGAGGCCGAGGAGGCGATGGTCAACCGGGCACTCCGTCGTGCCGGAATCGTTTCCCGTGACAGCCTCTTCGTCTGTGTGAAAGACCTAGAGGATGAACTCATCCGGTCCGTCGATCCTGCCGCAGTCGAGGCACTTCTCGAATCGCAAGGCGACCTTCAGGCTTTTCGGACGCTGCAACGCCAGGGACAATGGCGGGAGCGGCCATTCGAGGCGCAGATGCATCGCTGGTTGAGGGCTGGTGCCCGAAGAAACCTCAGATATGCACGCTTGCTTGTGGAGGTGATCGATTCGGACCGGGTTCCACATCCTCTCGAGGCTGTCGTGGCCGCCGCGGGCTGACCGAAGCTGCCTACTATCGCTCTTATCGGACCTATCGGTGCCAGGCACCCACGCGCGGTGAACGCCCGACCACCCACAGGCGGGCTAGGCCAAGCGCGAGAGGCGTTTTGCGATGTTGGCGAGGATGGTCGCCAGGTCGACCGGGCGGGTGAACATCGGCCAGTGTCCTGAATCGATGTCGACGAACGACACGTCGGCAGCACGAGCCAGCTCGGGGATGTCACCCCCGTCGATCCAGGCCTTGGCGTCTTCTGGGGTGTACTCGGGACAGACCATGACCGTCGGCACATCGAAGCGGGCATCATCGCCCAACTCGACAACCGCTTGAGCGACGCCGACCGGAACGGGCACTGCCAAAGCCTCGATCGCAGCCCTTGCCGCCACATCGAGGTCCGCACTGTCTGGTCCCTCGAACGGCTCCCACCCGGGGAATGGCATGACCCCGTCGACGATCTCGAAGAAGTCGGCATAGCGACTGCGGCCAGACGTTGGGAACCCGCCGATCATGACGGTCCCTGCGATCGAGGACGGTCGCCGGTCTGCCACGAGCCATGCCAAAGCGCTGGCGGCTGAGTGGCCGACGACCAGCGGGCGATCCGAGCTATCGACGATGGCCAGAGCAGCCCGCAATTGATCCTCGAGGGTTGCCTCGATCGCGCCGTCGTCCACGCCGGGCAGATCGACCACGCGGCCCCGATGGCCGAGCGCCTCCAACTCTGCCGCGACATCGGCCCACACCGACGACGGCAGCCACAACCCAGCCATGAGCACGATGTCCATCTTCGAACCATAGATCGGGAGTCGCTGCCGTCCCATCGCACACCAGCCAAGACTCGGTCGCCCGGGCTCTTACCCGGCTAGGTTCGTTGTGTCGGCGGTCATGAAAGGGGGCGACATGCTTGTCGCAGATCGGGTTTGTGTGGTCACGGGCGGCGCCAGCGGCATAGGCAAGGCGCTATGCGAGCGGTTCGCCGCCGACGGCGCCCGCGCCGTTGTCGTGATCGACCGGTCGGCCGAACAGGCCGCCGACGTTGCCAACGCAATCGGTGGGTTTGCTGAAGCTGTGGACGTGGGCGACGGAGAAGCCCTGACCGCCGCGCTGCACGGCATCGAGGACCGCCATGGCCCGATCGACCTCTTGTGCAACAACGCGGGAATCGCATCGGGCGCCGACCCACTGAGCACTCCCATCGACGAGTGGCAGCGACAGTGGGACGTCAATGTGATGAGCCATGTTCACGCGATACGTGCCGTGCTGCCCTCGATGCTGGCCAGGGGTGAGGGCCACATCCTGTACACAGCGTCGATGGCCGGCATCCTCACCAGCCACGGCAACGCTCCCTACGCAACCTCGAAACACGCCGTGGTCGGGCTGGCCGAGTGGATGTCCATCATCTATCACGACCGCGGCATCCGGTCGTACCTGCTCGCTCCCCTGGGTGTTCGCACGCCAATGCTCGGCGACGCGGCCGACACCGAATGGGGCCGTTCAGCGGCCGGTCCCATCCGCGAACCCGAAGAGGTGGCCCAGCAGGTGACCGAAGCGCTCGAGGCCGAAAGGTTCTTGATCCTGACCGACCCGATCGCGCAGGAGTGGATGCAGTTCAAGACCAACGAGCCCGAGAAGTGGTTGCGCGGAATGCGCCGGCTTCAATCGCGAATAGATGCAGCCCAGGGGTGATGCCGTGACCCTCGATCCAATAGAGCTGATCCCGATCGGCGTGGTGGTGGGTGGCCGGACAGCCCCCATCGACGACGACTGGGGCGACGAGCAGGCCGAGATCGTCCTCGACCAGCGCTTTCCTGCTGATGCCACCGCCGGTCTGGACTCATTCAGCCACATCGACGTGATCTTCCAGTTCAACGCCGTCGACCCGTCGGCCGTGCACGTGGGCGCCAGGCACCCTCGCAACCGCTCCGATTGGCCCGCGGTCGGAATCTTCGCCCAGCGGGCGAAGGCTCGCCCGAATCGCATCGGCCTGACCACTTGCGAACTGCTCGAGGTCGACGGTCGGCGGCTTGTCGTACGAGGTCTCGACGCCATCGACGGCTCGCCGGTGCTGGACATCAAACCGACCATGAACGAGTTCCTCCCTCGGTCGGCTGTACGCCAACCCGACTGGAGCCGCGAACTCATGCGCGGCTACTGGCAGACCAGTCCATGACCGCCGGCTACTCGGGCACACCATTGGCTAAGAAGCTCGGCATCAAGAGCGGCTTTCGAGTGGCCACCGTGAACGAACCCTCCGAGTTGCGCGATCTGCTGGTCGACCTCCCAGAGGACGTGAGCCTCGACACCGATCTCGCCGACTTGCCCGACGCGGTCTTGGCCTTCTTCACCGGCGGCACCGAGCTGGAGGATCAGATAGCCGAGCTGGGCAAAGCGGTCTTCCCCGACCGGTTTGCCTGGATCGCGTGGCCCAAGAAGACGAGCGGCGTCGAAACCGACCTGACCGGTGACGTCGTCAGATCTGTTGTTCTGAGCACCCACCTCGTCGATGTCAAGGTTTGCGCCATCTCCGAGATCTGGTCTGGGCTCAAGGTTGTATGGCGCAAGGAGCACCGCTGAACCGGAGGCCGGCATGACATGCCGACCGACCGCTACAACGTCTCGGGCGGAGCCGGCGGTTGTGGCAGTTCCTGAACCGCGCCAATCGCTTCGGCCGCGTGCGCCCCGGTAGGTCTGGTCACCTCGAGCTCGTACCTGTTGGCGTCGCCGGTGCACTTGAAGCCGATCCGCCGCAGGTAGGACGCATGGTCGTCGTTCGACGCCTCGGCCCACACGACGGTGGGTGCAATCCCGTCGAGCAGCGCCGAGTCGGGCGAGAAGACGTATTGCCCAATCCGGAAGTCTCGGTACTGGGGGATCACGAAGTCGAGGTCGACTCGAAATGTGCCGTCGGCCTCGACCGAACCGATCAACAGGCCAGCGGGCACCATGTCTCGCAGCACGAAGGCGGTGATCAACCCGGCCCGCGGTTCGTAGGTGAACTCGGGCTGATAGCGCCCCTGAATCTCGTTGCGGTAGAAGCTCAGGAACTCGGCCAGGTACAGCGAATCGGGCCGGACGTGGAGGATCCGGAACACCTCCTCCTTGCGGCTGATCAGCTTTCGCAAGTACCAGATGTGGATGGCGCTAGCTGCGAGGTTCACCGCAGCGATCGGATATGCCCCGATGATCAGCGCGTACACGAGAAAGGTCAATCCTCCGGCCAGGCCGATCAGGCGAAGGCGCAGGATCGAACGCTGGGTGATCGAGATGATGATCAGGGCCGACGCCGCATACCCGACCAACTCGACGATGAGGTCCGAGGTCATGTTGCGTTCTCCTAGCCACGTGAATTCAGCCGAGTTTGGTGGGCCGCCTCACCGAAGGTCTCGATGAGTCGCGGCGGGCGTTGGTGTGTCGGGATCGAGTGGCTGGGCGACAACACCACCGAACCGGGCCTCGCAGATCACAACAGGCATCGAACCGACCAGGGCCACGAGCCTGATGTCGCTGGTGATCCAGTCGTCGTCGCCCAGGTATCGCCACGCGAGGCCTCCCCA
>JAGQSP010000502.1:0-1478 GCA_020439485.1 Acidimicrobiales bacterium
AGGTCGATCTCGTGGTGCTGACCACGATAGATCTCGGTGTGGCCCTTTTGCTGGCCGACACCGGATGCGTCCGAAACGGTGAGGCGGAACACCTCGACCGTGCTGAGTTCCTGCTTCACAGCATCGAGGCGCCAAGGCTGGATCACGGCGATGATGTACTTCATTGGGGTCTCCTGTAGGCCAGTCGCACTCTTTGTACCACCGCCCAGCCGACCCCAAACCGTGATCGGTGCCAGTTACGCGTCAGAATGTGCGTCGCCCAGAATATCGCCGACCTCGACGCGCCCAGGTTCGTCGACGATGCAGCCCAAGCCCATGAGCGACTGGCGCTGTGAGTTGATGGTGCGCAGGATCGACAGATCTCGCTCGGCAGCGGGATGGCCGTCAGACGCCGGCAGGGGCCGCGTCACCATGACGCAGCGATCTATCCCCTTGGACACCGTGAGCTTGGTGCTCCCCAGTCGAACCGATGAACCCACCAGCCGCGACGGCTCGTCGCCGTCGATGATGACGTTGCCCCGGAAGCGGCGTCGGTCCCAGGCGCCCAGGGCGTCGGAGGCCAAGATCGACACGGCCGTGCGCCCCGAATCGTGGAACGAATGTGTTGGGCCCTCCCAGCTGACCCAGCGGCTGTTTGCCTCGTCCTCGAAGTCGGTGGCGATCTCGTAGCGCTGACCCCCGTCGACGGCTGCGCGCTCGACCAGCTCGACATCGCGCTCCAACCAACGCGACAGACCTTCGCCGTCGCCGGTCTGGGTGCCGTCGGGCAACGTCACCACCAGTTCGCCCATCGGGTTCACCTGCGCCGAAGCGAACAGAAGGCGGGGCTCGCGCCTGGCGGTCAGCATCGTGGCAGTGGCGAGGTCGACCACACCCCACTGCCGGTCGCCCACGATTCCGGCGGCACCGACTTCGGCGGCCTCCAGCCGCTGACCCCCCATCGACTTGACCGGATAGCGCCACAGCTCCAACACCCTCACGACAAGCCTCCGGCGCCCGCCTGCTCGGGGGCGTCTGCGGCCAGGTCGGCTTGGTAGCTGGCTTCGAGGGTGTCGTCGATGTCGGCGGGCGACATGTCCAGCGAGCTCATGTGTGAGGCCAGCAGCTCACCAGCGGTTGGTGCCCCTCCGCTCCACGAGTCGGGCTGCCACAGGCGCGCCCTGCGCAACGCCTTGGCACAGTGCAACATGACCTCGTCGACGTGTACGCCGATGGCGCTGGTGGGCCTGCGGACCTCGTCGGTGAACATGTCGAGGATCTGCGGGTCGGTGGTGGGGTAACCCTGGCCGTTGATACGAAGTGACTCGCCGTTGGTGGGCACCAGGAACAGCAGCCCGATCGATGGGTCTGACAGCAGGTTGCGTATCCCGTCTATGCGGTTGTTGCCGTTGTAGTCGGGGATCACCAGGCGTTTCTGGTCGAGAATCTTCACGAATCCGGGTGGCCCACCCTTTGGAGAAACATCGCCTCGGCTGTGT
>JAGQSP010000502.1:1575-1824 GCA_020439485.1 Acidimicrobiales bacterium
TTCGGTACAACGCGGCCAGCTGTTCTTCGCTCGTGATCGTGTGATCGAACGGGCTCGGCATGGTTACCCCCAATTGTTACGGCCCGGCCAGTGTATGAACCGCTACCGTTTCGGTGTTCGCGACTTCCCCGAGCCGGTAGGACCCATGCCTCCCCAGACACCCAACTCAGAGTCCGATTTCGTGCGAGACAAGGTCGTCGCCGATATCGAGCAGGGCACGTTCGCCGGTCGGGTACAAACCCGCTTCCC
>JAGQSP010000503.1:0-3230 GCA_020439485.1 Acidimicrobiales bacterium
TCTCGAGCGTCAGTTCCAGTTCGAATGTCTCACCGATTTCGAGCGCATCGGGCAGGTCGAGAAGCATGATGTGGTAGCCGCCAGGCTGGAGGGTGACGGTTTCTCCCGCAGGCAATTCGAGGCCACCCTGCAGCTCGCGCATGGTCATGGGCATGTCCATCATGGGTTCTTCGCCATCGCCCATGTCGTGATCGGCCATCTCGTCGTCGCCCATGTCGCCGTCAGCCATATCGCCGTCAGCCATCTCGACCGGCACGACCTCGTGGATCTCGACCGCAGCAGCCACATCGGCCGGGACACTCGCCGACACGATGCGGTCGTCGTCGTTGCTGGTGATCTGCATGTATGCGGCGCCCGCCGTGGCCATCATGGGGCTGGTGCGGGCCCAGGCCCCCGTCACCTCGAGACCGTCTACAGCGCCGGAGGCATCGTCGGAATCGTCGCCACAGGCAGCCAGCGAGAGGCCGCCTAGCAACAGGGCTGCAACCAGCGCCAGCAAACGTCGTGATGTCGTCATTGGTAGGGATCTCCCCGGGTCGGGGCGCGGAGATATGCGCGCCTTCGAACCGTAGACGGAGCCAACCCGTGAATGGTTCCGCGAGTGACTCAAGTCACAACATCAATCGGTGACGGACTAGGGACTTTCAGTCGTGGACACCATTGTGTGTCCGGGGTTGAATTGGGCCGTGCACGACCGCCGCTTCGAACAACTGGTGCGAGCCCACCACCGGGCCGTGCACACTTACGCCCGCTCGATCGCAAACGACCCCTCGGTGGTCGACGACGCCGTACAGGAGACGTTCATCAAGGCGTGGCGCCACCTCGACTCGTTTCGAGGCGATGGCAACTTCGAAGGCTGGCTCATCCGCATCTGCCGGAATTGTGTAATAGACATCGAGCGACGCGAGGCCAGGGCGCGCAGCGCAGTCGACCGACAACTTCGCCTGCTGCGACCGCCGACGGCGACGACGATGGACGACACATCCGAAGTGACCCAGCTGATCGACTCGCTGCCAAGGTCGCACCGAGAGGTGCTGACCGTGTGTGGTGTGCTCGGATACGACTACGAAACGGCGGCTCAGATTCTGGACATTCCCGTCGGCACCGTTCGGTCGCGACTGCACCGAGCGCGACAGGCGCTGGAACAGCTGCTCGAACCAGGCTCGAACTCCCAGGACGAACGAGCGTCATGACACCCGATGGCCGAAGCGACGACCCCATCGACCTGCACGAGGGCGAGCGGGGCGAGGTGGTCGAGCTGATGCGGCGAATTGGCGCTGCGCCCGACGCCCCTGACTCGGACCACCTGCTGGAAATGCTGGCAGAAGCATTGCCCAGCACTCCCAAGCCTCTCCGATGGGCATGCGCTGCCGTGGGCGCCGTGGTGGTTGCCATGGCCCTGCCTTGGCTGGTCGGCTATGACCCATTCGATCTGCTCGGCGACTCGTCTGCGGTTCACCTGGCCCGCGACGGAGCCCTGGGTGTTGTCATCGGTTCGTCGGGGCTGGTCGCGGCCTGGAGGCCGCGCTGGTCGTTGCCTTGCGCCGTCAGCGCCACCGTGGCCCTGTTCGCCCAGATGGTGGCCGGGGTCGCCGACGAAACCATCGCCGAGACGGGCGGCAACGAACTGGTACACGCTCCGGCCATCGCCCTGGCCTTCCTGCTGGCCGCATCGGCGGTGCGGCTTGGCCCTCTGGGTCCGCGCCGCACGCGCACGAGCCCCTGAATCGGCGACCGGCGCGCGCATCTGCGACAATCGACCCGGATGGACACAACACCAGACGTAGCCATTGCGTCGCCCGCCGATACGGCCACCTTCGCAGTGGTGCTGGGTGATGCATTCAGCAACGACCCGATGATGTCTTGGGCGTTCCCAGACCCCGCTGCTCGACCTCGAATACTCGAGTCGATGTTCGGCCTGATCGCCCTGCATAGGTATCTGCCGGCCGCCATGTCGACCAAGTGCGGCGACGACGCGGTGGCGCTGTGGACACGCCCAACCGAGACCGCCCGCGACGACTTCTACGAAAAGCACGGCGCCGAGTTCGCCGCGGCCCTGGCCGGGCACACCGAACGCATCTCGAAGATGGGCGAGGCCATGGCAGCCCACCATCCGACCGAGCCTCACGCCTACCTGTTGGCCATAGGTGTGCGATCGGCATCGCAGGGTCGCGGGCTGGGCAGCCTGCTGCTGGCCCACACCCTGGCCGAGGCCGACCGGCGAGGCGAGCCTGCATACCTGGAGGCGACCTCGCCCCGCAGCCGCGCGCTGTACGAACGGCACGGCTTCGAGGTGACGGGCGAGATCACCGTCGACGACAGCCCATCGATGTGGCCGATGTGGCGCGAGCCGCGTCCCCGCTAGGGGCCCTGGCCGTCAAGGTCAGCCTTCGGAAGCCTCGGCAATGGCGGCCAGCAGGTCGCGGTCGAAGGGCTGATACAGAATCATCACCAGCGTCTGGGCGGCCGCCTGGTCCAGCGACTTGCGCTCTGGGCTGTAAGGGTCGAGCCAGTGGCGCTCGTCGCCCGAGAACACGGTGCGCTCGGGCTCTGCACGCTGGGCCTGCTCGGCCGAGTCGCGCACAGCGGCGAACAGCATCTCGAGGTCGGGGTGGGTGGCGATGGTGTTGAACATGTCGGCCTTGCGACCGGCCAGCGCAGCCATCTTGGGGCCGAACCCGGCCACCAGCACGGGCGGGTGCACCTGGGGCTGCATGAACCCCTCGGCGGGCCCCACACGGTGGTGGCTGCCGACGTAGGTGTCGTCGTTGCCGTTCCACAGGTGCTTGACGACGTCGATCACCTCCTCGACCCGCTGGCGCCTGATGGGGTCGGGCCGATGGTCTATGCCGACCCGCTCGAGCTCGACCGCGTACGGGCTGCCCGCTCCGCCACCTGCGCCCACACCCAACACGAAACGGCCGTCGGTCTGGTCGTGCAACGTCGCTGCCGTTTGCGCCAGCAGGGCCGGATTGCGCAGGCCGGCGTTCGCCACCAGTGTGCCCAGGCGAGCACGTGATGTGATGGCCGCCAGACCACCCAGCACCGCGAAACACTCGAGCACGTGGTCGCGTTCGTGAACGATGCCTGTGAGGTGGTCCATCGCCCACAACCCGCCGATGCCCAACTCTTCCGCGGTTCCCGCAGCGTCGGCCAGCTGGCCCCAGCTGGCGTTGAAGGTCGACAGGCAGACCTCGATCTTCATTGGAGCGACCTCCCAACTGCGAGCC
>JAGQSP010000503.1:3482-3648 GCA_020439485.1 Acidimicrobiales bacterium
TGGCTCGCCGAACGCCCCATCACCGCTGTGTATTCATCGCGTCTCAAGCGTGCCAACGACACAGGCAAGGCCATCGCCTCACACCACGGGCTCGAGGTCCAGGTCATCGACGAGCTGGCCGAGATCCACATGTACAGCGAGCTGCCCCAAGATCGACGTGCGGTCG
>JAGQSP010000504.1 GCA_020439485.1 Acidimicrobiales bacterium
GACACCCGCCCCGGTGGGCATGGTGCGCTGGTCGTCTACATGACCGACGAAACGTCGTCGACGTCGGCACGCGACTGCACGTACACCGGTTCGGCCGCGAACCATTGGGTTGGTTCGTCGATCGTTGCTGCCCCTGCCACTGTCGGGGGTGGTGGCGGTGGCACGCCGACGCACACGCTCGGCACGATCAACACCGACGACTCCGAGACGGGCAGCTCGCAGGCAACAGCGACAATCCCCACGCACGCCACCGATGACCTGCTGGTTCTGTACGTCGCAGCCGACGATGGCGGTTCGGTGTCGTTCACCGATCCGTCAGGATGGACGAAGCTGGGCGAACAGGGCGGCAACGGTTCGATCATCGGTGTCTGGTCGAAGGTCGCCACGTCGAGCTCGGAAACCGACCCGGTCGTCGGGCTCGGCGCACCAGAAGACTATGTGGCCGCGGTCGCGAACCTTGGCGACACCGAGATCGACCAGTCATCGTTTGCTGCGTCGAACACCGCCCCGTCGGTCACGACCACCGTCGACAACTGTCGGATCATCCGGTTCGCCGGGTCGAACAACTCGGGCACACACTCATGGTCGGGAGCGACCGAGATCGCCGAGCAGTCCTCACCGACTGGTGGTGTGGTTGTGGCGTCGTGGGCGTCCGACGAACTGACGTCGGCCGGCTCCGCTGGTACGGCGACCGTGACTCCAACGTCGGGGGACACGGCGAACACGGTCACGATCGCGTACGCCGCTGTTGGTGCCGAACCGGTCACCCCGCCAGTACCGGAAACGACCGGCACGAACACCGACGGCACCCATTGGGTAGCGGCAAAGGTGACCGTGTCCGGTGTGCCGTCGTGGGTGACCGCAGAGTTCACGCTCGCGAACGGAACTGTTGTCACCCCACCACCAGCGACCGGGCTGCTTGTGCCCACCTACTCGACGATCAGAGAAGCGTTCGGTGTGTACAACGGAAACAACGTCATCTACTCGCGCGACAACGCGACCAGTCTCGGCATAGGGGCCAGCGAACGGGTCGGGGTGCATTACATGGCGGCACCGTCAGACAACCCGATCAACGTGGCGGCGTCTCTCGTGTCGAACTACGTGAACCGGGATCTGTTGACCGATCCGACACAGTGGGCGCTGTTCTCGATCCACACGTTCGACGATTCGGTGCGGCCGTCGGGCCGGCCCGACTCGAACGCCACCGCCCAGGCTGAAGCGTACGCTGAGGTGACCGCAGGCACCCACGACGCGCAGCTTGTGAAGATCGGGCAGGCGTTGCGTCGAGCGATCGAGGGTGGTGTGCCCTACATCTTCATTCAGGTACCCGGCCAGGAGTTGAACGGCGACTGGCAGGGGCAGGCTCCGTTTGCTGCGAACATTGCTGCGTGGCAGGCGATGACGAAACACGCGATCGACACGATCTACGGTGAGTTGACGGCGGCTCAGATGGAGAAGGTGTTCACCGATTTCTCGCTGTCGAAGAACACGACGAGGGACTGCAACCCGGACGATTTCTACATCGACGAGGTGTCTGCGGTGAAGGGACGCGACTACTACGACACGATGTCGGTGAACGTGTACCTGGACAAGGCGCCCGGCGCGGCGGCTCACATCACCCCGGCCGGGCCGTTCGGTCCGACGAACGTGTCGAACAAGCTGACCGCTCAGGGCCGCACCGAACTGTGGGCCCGTGTCCACGACCGTACGTGGGGGCTCGCGGACATAGCGGCGTTCGCTGCGTCGAAAGGCAAACCGCTCGGGATGGGCGAGGGCGGGCCCGGTACCGGCACCCACTCCGAAACGGCACCGTTGAAAGCGGCAGCCTGGTGCCATGACGACCCGGACATGACCGATTTCTGGGCGACGTGGTGGCAAACCAACTCGGCCGAATCCGACCTGGGCTGCCCGTTCTGGATGATCTTCAACTCGACCTCGGGTGGTGTCGGCGTGAAGTTCAGCGGGCTTCCCGATTCGTGGGCCCGGCTCCGTACCGTTCTGGGAAGATACTGATGTCGAGTTTCGGGTCAGGCAGCTTCGGGTCAGGCAGCTTCGGTGCGACGATCGGCGAAGGAGTGAGAATGAAAGTGCGGGCCGAACCGAACCGTGTTGTCGCCGCCCGTGAAAGCGTCCGGCTCACCAGCCTGGAAGGAACAGAGTGATGGCCGTCGAAGTGTCCTACGTGGAAGGGTCCACGCTTCCCGACCTCGAGGTGTGGTGGCCAGACCCCGACGGGTCCGGTGACCTGGTCGATTTCTCGACCGGGTACACGTTCTCAGCGGTGGTTGGCCGGCGGTCAGCGGTCGAGTTCACGAAGTCGTCCGGGCTGACCGGCGCGGCAGGTTCCGGTGACGGTTCCGAACCGGCCGACGTGCCGAACCTGACGGTCCAATGGTCGGCGTCCGATCTTGGGGCGCTCACACCGGGCTTGTACACGCTCGAACTGGTCGCGACCAGGGATGGTGATAGTCGGGTGCGGCGCCGGCAAGCAAGACTGCGGATCGAACGCAGCGTCGCCTAACAGGATGTGGCCGGGCCGCCGTTCGTTTCCTCGTCGAGCTCGAGCACGAAGTCACGCACCTCGATCAGCCGTTCGATGATGACGTCGAGTTCGTGAACGGTGCCGACCCCGTAGGTTGCGCCGCCCATTGTCGTGTCGATCTGCACAGCAACGACATGATGCTGCCGTCCGCAGTCTCCCACGGGGGCGAGCAGCAGCGTGTCGTTCTCGGTGTCCTCATCGGCTGCGACCACGAACGACGTGAGTCTGGTCACCATCGGGAGAGGCTGATCGATTTCGTACCGGTCGCCGATCCTAGCCATCAGGTGTTCTCCGTTTCGGTCAGCCACTCTTCCACGTAGATGGCCTGTTCGAGCGTCAACGTCCTCGACCTGTACCCGGCATCGTCGATGCGGGCAAGAACAGCCTGCTTGGCTTCGTCGTCCAGGGCGGCTACCCGGCGCAGGATGTCACCCCGAACCTGATGCATGTGGGTAGCGTCGGCGTACCCGGCAGCGTGCGCTTCGTCGGCCTCGTAGACGGCGGTAGCGGCTGTTTCGGAGCGGGCCAGATACAGGCCGACACCCCACAGTTGGGCGGCTTTCTTGATCGCGTCGGACACCGCGCCTTTGTACTCGTCACCCAGATCGACAGGTGTCTGATCTTTGCGGGTCAGTTTCACTTTCACCCCACCGAACCCGACCGCGGTGCGTACCTGCCCGTCGATCGTGGCTTGCAGTTTGGCTTTCCCGATGATCCACTGCGGATCGTTCGGGGCCGGGAACGCGTCAGCTTCGATGACCGAGAAGTCATCGAGGACACTGTTCAACCGGTTCACGACCTCAGCGATCGGAATGTACGTGAGACGCGCCCCGCCCTTGTCGATCGTTGACAGAGCGGCCGGTTCAAACTCGGCAGACAAACGGTCCTGCTGGCTCATGATGGGGCTCCTTCCCTTCCACCTGCCGATCTTACGGCACGGGCCGAAACAGCAGAGAACCCGGCCTCTGCGTGGCGGTGGGGACCACAGGACCGGGTTCTCGCTGTCTGTTTAGGAGCCCAACATCCGGTGGATGCAGGAGTAGACGCTTTCCATCATAGACCACCCCCCGAACAATCAGGGCTCATCCCACGAATGGCCTTTCAACCCACGCTCGAACGCCTCGGCCGGGTTCACCGTCTTGGCGTGATGGCAGGGCCGGCAGGTCGCCCGCCAGTTCGCCGGAACATCGACCAGATCGGGGCGCACTGACCGGTCAATCCAATGGTCAATCTCGGTGGAAGCGATCTCACATCTCGAGTCCCAAACGATCTCGCACCAAGGGTGGAGCTCCAACCATGCTGCACGCTGCCGCATGTAACTGTCCCGCCGGTCACCCCGCCGGCTCACCGTGGCAGGGTGGGTGTCTTGTACGTCCCGCACCAGGCACACCAGAACCTGTCTGTCCCATCTGGCGCTTCGAGCATGAGCCCGCTGCCGCAGTTGGTGCAGGTGAGCTCTCGTCGGACTGCTTCTTTGATCGCTTCCACCTCGGCCGCTACTAGCCGATCGAATTCCCCCATCGTCAGTCCACTCTTGCTTGCCGGTGAGTCGCTATCACCGTACGGCAATACTCGACCGTCGCAGCCAGATGCTGCACCCGCTCACGCTCCGTCCAATACAACACGTCGGCCAGATCAGCCGCAGCCTGAGCCTCCGAACACTGCGCATCCAGCCACGCCTTCCGTTCCTCAGCATTCGACGGCGACCACTCCGAGTCCGCTTTCCCCAACTTCAAACGGGTATAAGCCTCAGCCCGCTGACGGCGCAACACCCGCTCGGCCTCCACCCTCGTCATCCCCAACTCATGCAACGACTCGACCGCGTCGTTGCGTTCCTCAATAGCCTGCTGCGCACGCCGCGCCGCCTCAACCGGACTCCACATCAAACCGCTCCCTTCCCGAAACCGATCATCCCACACACCCCGAACCGCAACCATGCTGCACAAAAACCTCAACCCCGCCGGTGGCGGGGCCGATGGTTCCCTATGTCTGATGAACTTGTTGTGATGCTGGCTGCTGTCGCTGCCGATCTTGCACGGTTGGGGTCACCGTCCGTGGCGGCAGCGATGCGAACCGATCTGCTGTCAGTTGGGGATCGGAGGAAGAACGATCGTCGGTTTCCCGTCCTTCCATTCGGTGATCTCGTCGAGGTCGAGCCCTAACGCTTTCGTCTTGTTCAAGCCGGCGACCTTGCCTGAGTAGATGTCGCGGGTCATCGCGACAGCTCGGGCGGCGGCGGCGACATGGGCGGGGTCGAGCTCTCCGGTGTCCTCGTCGACTGCTGCCCGTGCCGCTATCGCCTGATCGACCTTGTCGAGTTCGGTGATAACCCTGGACCGTCCCTGTTTCGCTTCGATCCGTCCGAGCCCTTCGATGTCGAGGGATCGCACACCTTGCAAGGCCCGGTGGGCGTCGGCTTCGGTGTTGCGTCGCAACGCTGCGAGGTCACGCTCGAGGATGCGGATTACTTGCATCATCCGGGCGAGTCCTTCCGGTTCGTCGGGGTGCGCGAGCCGCAGGTCATCGAGCGACATGATTGCTTGCCGGACGAGGGTGACGGCTTGTTGGGCTCCGATCTGTTCGGCGAGGTGCTGTTCGGTGGTTTGCGGCGCGGTTGGCTGGTGCCGTTCGAGGGCGGTCATTGGCGCATCCCTTTGCGTCGTTGCGCTGCGTACTGTTCTGGTGTCGCTGTCGCTTTCAACTGGTGCCGTCGAATGAAGTCCCGCAGCGACGTGTAATCGACGTTCATGTGGGCGGCGAGCCGGCGGTGTGTCCATCCGGCATCGAGGCAGGCTTGCACGGCGACGATTTTGTGTCGGCGGGCGTCGACTAGTGCCTGCTGGTAGTGGTCCATGTGCCGGTTCCACACTTCCCACGCTTCCGCGCACGCTGCCGCGGTGGTTTCCTGTTCGGGTGTGGGGGTCTTGTTCATGTTTCGATCCTTGTGTGGTGGACGAGTCGTCCGGTTTGCCATTCACGTTCGGCACCCCAAGCAGCCCAAGCAGCATCCCCAGCCCCAGCAGCACCCCGAGCAGCA
>JAGQSP010000505.1 GCA_020439485.1 Acidimicrobiales bacterium
AGATCCAGCGCAACATCATCGGCGACCGCGTCCTCGGCCTCCCCCGCGACATCTCCGTCGACACCAAGCTCCCCTTCAAGGACCTCAAGGTCGGCACCCAACGCTGAGCGGAGGTGCCAGACATCCCAGGGCCGGTAGTTGTCAAGCGGCGTGTTCGGTGTGGTGGATGAGTTGGTTCTCGGGGCGGTGGGCCCAGGCGGTGTGTTCGTTGTAGGGGGTGTGGGTGCGGAGGCAGCCGTGGAGGATGCCGACGAGGCGGTTGCTGAGGGCGCGTAGTGCTGTGTGGTGGGAGTCGCCGGCTTGGCGTCGTTGGTCGTAGTAGGCGCGGGCGCCGGGGCTGGTGCTGAGTGAGCAGAATGCCCATCGATCGATCGCGTCGGCGAGTCGTTGGTTACGGACGTGACGGGCGAGCGCGACACGTCGGTTGCCTGACGCGCGGGTGATGGGTGAGGTTCCGGCGTAGTTCTTGCGAGACTTGGCGTCGGCATATCGGTTCGGGTCGTCCCCGAACTCGCTGAGCGCCCGGGCGCCGAGGATGACACCGATTCCTGGCTGGGAGAGGTAGATGTCGGCGTCCGGGTGCTGCTCAAAATGGGTGGCCAGTTCAGCGTCGAGCACGGCGATCTGGGTGTTGATCGCGGTGATGATCGCCACGGTTGATCGGGTGGTCGCAGCGAACGCTGAGACCACGACGTCGGGGGCGTGGAGTGTGTCGACTCGCAAGCTGTCGGCGATCTGGCGGGCGCGGGTGTCGATGTTGCGTTGACGGCCCGCCGCTCGGAGCGCGGTGCGGATCTTGGCCACCGATAGTGCTTTGGCTTGTGCTGGTGTCGGCGCTTTGACGAGCACCGCGAGCGCGTCGCGATCGGCCAGGTCATCGAAGGTGTCGAGCGCTGCAGGGAAGTACTCGCGTAGCGAGCTTCGGAGCCGGTTCGTGGCTCGGGTCCGGTCCCAGATCAGGTTCTGATGAGCTCGAGCGAGGACCTTGATGCTCTCGGCCAGATCGCTGTCACCGGCAACGAGCCGATGGTTGTGGCGATCGGTGCGGACCAGCTCGGCGAGCATCTTCGCGTCGCCGGGGTCGGACTTCGCTCCCGACAACGTGTGCCGGTCCCGATATCTCGACGCAGCTTTCGGGTTGATCGCATACACCTGATAGCCGGCCTCGACGAGCGACTGGACCCACAGGCCACGATCGGTCTCGATCCCGACCACCACCTCGGCAGGATCGTCGACCAGCTCAGCGATCAGACCGTGCAGGACGGTCACCCCCTCGATCCCTTCGGGCAGCCGGCGCTGCACGAGACGGGTCCCGTGCTCGTCGCACACGTACACATCGTGATGGGCTTCGGCCCAATCGTCTCCGAGATAGATCACGTCATCTCCACCCCTTCGTTGGATTCCTGCTGTTCGGACTCGAGCCCGAGGACGCCCAGGACACGGCCTAATGGATCAGTGCTCGCAACGGCACGACATCCCATCGGTGCTCTTCGGGCACGTCCTCACCGACCGGCCGGGGCACGTTCTGGCACCAGAGATCCAGATCCCAGGCTCCTTCAGTGCTCACCGGCCAGCGGCTCGAAACCAAGTCTTACTCGGACCGGTCCACCCCCATTAGGCTCC
>JAGQSP010000506.1 GCA_020439485.1 Acidimicrobiales bacterium
GGGCCCGAGTTGTGGGCACTTGCGGGACGAGCCCAGAGAGAAGGGTCTCATGAGGCCAGTGACTTTGAAGGGGGCATTCAGCTCGCCCTACACCTTGAAGATGCGCGCGGTGCTGCGCTATCGCCGAATCCCGTATCGGTGGGTTCTGCGCGGTTCGGAGTGGGACGACTTGCCGGAAGCCAAGGTGCCCGTGATTCCCGTCATCGGCTTCCACAACGACGACGGCAGCGTCGAGGTGATGACCGATTCCAGCCCACAGATCACGCGGCTCGAAAGCGAATACGAAGGCCGCAGCCTCGTGCCGTCAGATGCGGCCCTGGCCTTCATCGACTTCCTCCTCGAGGACTACGCCGACGAGTGGGTGACGAAGGCGATGTACCACTACCGGTGGACGTACGAGCCCGATATCGAGAAGTCGGGCAGGCTGTTGCCGCTGGACCGTGATCTTCATGCGAGTGACGAAAACCTTCGACGGTCGCACGACTTCATCATCGATCGACAGGTCGGTCGCCGGGCGCTGGTCGGTTCGACCGAGGCGAACCTGCCGATCATCGAAGGCAGCTACGAGCGGCTCCTCGATCTGCTCCAGCGACTGCTGTCGGAAAGGCCGTTCCTCCTCGGCGCTCGGCCCGGTCGGGCCGATTTTGCCCTGTTCGGTCAGCTAGTACCGATGACCTGGTGGGATCCGACGCCCATGGCGATCGCAGTCGAACGTGCGCCGCGCGTTGTGAACTGGATCCAGCGGGTGGACGACCTGAGCTGGTGGCCCCTCGACGAACATGACGACGGCGATGGCGGGTGGGTCGACGTTGCGGCGCTGCCCGAGATAGTCCACGAGATCTTGTGCGAAGCGGGCTCGACGTATGCCCCGTTCATGATCGCGAACGCCGCCGCACTAGAGGCTGGCGCCGACGAGGTCGCCTGCGAGATCAGCGGTCTCGAGTACCGTCAGGCGCCCTTCAGGTATCAGGCCAAGTGCCTGCAGTGGTTGCGTCAGGAATACGGTGCGCTCGACGACGCCTCGCGGGCAGTCGTTGACAGCATCTTGTCGGGAACCGGCTGCGACCGGCTGGTGGCCTGAGCCGTCGGCCATGAGCGAGGCCGGTGCGGTGGAACCTGAGTATGACCGGTTCGGTGATGAGCGAGCCGACGGGCGCAGGCTGCGTCGCGAGCGCAACATAGCGGCGGTAATCGACGCCGTGCTCGAGATGTTCGAGGAGGAGACGTTGGCGCCGACGATCGAGCGAGCCGCCGAACGGTCGGGCCTGTCGCTGCGGTCGGTTTACCGCTACTTCCCTGATCCCGACTCCTTGACCCAGGCCGCGATGGACGAGATGTGGCGGCGCGGCCAGAAGGAGGCCCACCTCACCTCCATCGGCCAAGGGCCTTTCGAGGAGCGAGTGCTCGACTTCGCCCGGATGCGGGTACGCCTGTACGAGCGGGTTGGACCCAGCTACCGGGCGGGTCGGTTGCGCGCTCCGGGTTGTGTGCAGATCCGAGACAACATCGAACGGACCCGCCACACACTCACGGACCAGTTCGACCTCCAGTTTCGCCGTGAGCTCGCCGCTCTGCCGGCCGGGGTGCGAATCGTTCGTCGCACCACCGCCGACGTCATGAGTCAGCTCGAAGTGATCGACCAGCTGCGCAGGGCGCGCCGCTTGACGGTGGAGGAGTCGATCGAGGTCGTCGCCGACGCGATCCGCACGGCGCTGACGCCCTGAGCTGCGGGCCCATCCGCTGCGGTGTGGTCGAGCGCCCGAGTCCGCCGTTTGGGAAAAGTGCGCTTTGGCCTGGCAGAATCGTTGCAGCGGCGTCGTCTATGCGAGTGCGACGAAGCAGACTCACGAGGAGGAACCCGCATGAGCGGCGACGAAGCGATGCGCGAGCTCGGCCAGAAGATGCCGGTCCCCGAGTTCGAGACGACGGCCTTCACCGTCCCAGCCAAGCCGCTATCGGAGTCGACGGTCGCCATCGTCACCTCGGCCGCGCTGCACCGACAGGGCGACGAGGGTTTCAGCCCGGCCGACACCCGCTTCAAGACCATCGACCGCGCCGACCGCGACCTCGTGCTCGGGCACTGGAGCCCGAACTTCGACCGCAGCGGGTTTCAACTCGACCTCAACGTCGTATACCCGATCGACCGCCTCGAAGAGCTGGCTGTCGACGGCGTGATCGGCCAGGTTGCGCAGACCCACTACGCCTTCGCCGGAAATCAACCCGACACCGTGTCTGAGATTCGCCTCGACACCGGGCCCGCCTGCGCCCAGCGACTGCTGGCGGCTGGTGTCGACGTGGTCGTGTTGACCCCGGTCTGACCGCTCTGCACGCGTACCGTGAGTACGCTCGCCCACGTCCTCGAAGCCGCAGGCCTGTCGACGATCGTCCTCGGGTCGAACCTGTCGGTCGTCGAACGCATGAAGCCTCCCCGGGTGCTGCACTGCGAGTTCCCACTCGGGCGGCCCCTCGGCAAGCCCGGTGACGCCGGCTACCAGCGCGACGTTCTCGAGCGGGCGTTTGGCCTGCTCGATGCTTCCGAGCCCGTGCTCGAGATCCACCCGGACGTCATCGAGGCCGACGAGACCCCGATGGCGTGCGCGTTGCCACCACGCCATGACCCGAACCTGCCGGCTGCGGTCGACGAGGCGATGGGGATTCGGGCCGCCTATGACCGGGCGGTCGCCAAGCGTGGCGCCACCTCGGTGGGGCGCACGATCTCGGCCGACCGGATCGTCGAGGCGCTCGGCGTTCTGCATCAGTGGGCCCAGGGTGCGCCGTGGAAGGAGACTCCTCTGCCCGACCGCAACGTCATCGGGGTCTGCCTCGACATCCGCACGTACTACGAGGAGGCCGCGCTCGAACTGGCTGACGGTCCGCCGCCCGATGGTCGTGCCACCGAGGCGTGGTTCTACGAGAGCACCCAGGCCGGCAAGACATTGATGGCAGCCAGGGCCGCCATCAAGGAGCAAGAGGCACCTTTCCCGCTGTGGTTCTACATGGCGCCAGCGCACCGCTGATCGGTCGAGGTCGCCCGTGTCAACGATTGACTCGGCCACGTTGTACGGCCACTGGATCTGCCCGTTCTCGACCCGCGTCGAGTTTGCGCTGCATCAACGCTCGATAGCGCACGAGTTCGTCGAGGTGCCTCCCTCGGCGGTGCGCGGCCCAGACTTCGTCATGCCGGCAGAGTTCGTGGAGCACAGCCCTCGGCTCGAGATACCCATGGTGCGGCTGGGCGACGAGTACCTGGCCGACTCGATCCCAATCCTCGAGTTGGTCGAGGCTCGCCACCACGACAGGCCATTGTTGCCCGACTCCGATCTCGGGCGGACCGTGGTTCGCGAACGCATGGCCTGGATCGACCGCCACGCTTTCCGGCCGATGGTCGGCGTCTATTACGGGGTCGATGCTGACCGAATCGCGTCTGCGAGCGAGGCGCTCGGCGAGGCACTGGCAGTGATGGGTGCGTGGGCCTCAGATGAGGGGTGGTTGGGAGGAGATCGGGTGACCCTCGCAGACGCTGTGGCCATTCCTATCCATGTGCGGACCGCGGGCCTCCGGCAACTGGGCTTCGAGGCCGAGCTTCCGGCCGGCTGGGCCGAGCACGGTGAACGATGTCGAGCGCTGGCCGGATGGTCGGCGGTCGAGTGGAGCGACGCACAGACGGACGAGTTCGTGGCGCGGTTCCGGGCGTTCAGGCGCCGCCGCAGTCGAGGCTGATCCTCAACCCGGACGACCGTGATGAGCAACACACGAGAGGTCAGAGACGTCGCGGTCACCTACGTCTAGGGTTCAGGCGTGGAGCTGGCCGCCTTCCTCATGACCACCGCCGATGGCTATCACCAGGGCGCTGGTGGTAACTGGGTGTCGGCGAACTCTTCGAACTCGGGGTTGCTGACATCCCAGAAGTCGAATGCTGGCAGCATGCTCGTCGCGTCGTTCGAATCGGGCAACATCATGCTGACCTGTCGGCTTCCAGGGGTGCGACCCCACGCCGAAGATGCTCTTGGCGAGACGGGATGAAGCCCGCCACCGAGAAGCTGTGGGCCAAACAGAACCAAATCGACGGGGATCGGCTCCGCCTGTTCGGCGCGGTCGCCGGCTACCTCGAGGTGTCACGGGTGTTGTATCCGGGCTCGTATGTAGACGTGGCGGCCTCGTTCGTGTTCCCAACAGTCACCTACCTCGACATGGATCGTCGGGCGGCGAGGTTCTTCGCCGATGTCGAGGGGGTTGGCGAGATCATCGCGGCCAACCAGACCGACGCGGGGCTGAGGGCGTTCGAGTTCATCGCTGCGGACTACAGCGACCACCTCGGCCTCGCCGACGCGTCCTTTGATCTGCTCGTCTCGCTTTATGCCGGGTTCGTGTCAGAGCACTGCACCCGCTATTTGCGTGTCGGGGGTTTCCTGCTGGTCAACCCGAGCCACGGCGACGCAGCCATGGCCTCGATCGATGACCGGTACCGACTTGCGGCGGTCGTCCATCCCGACAGCACGCTCGGCTATCGGATCGACGACAGCGACCTGGACGCATATCTCGTCCCCAAGAAGCCCCTTCCGATCACGGTCAAGAGTCTCCACGACCTCGGCCGAGGTATCCCCTACACCCGCTCGTCGTTCGCGTACCTGTTCGAACGAATCGCCTGAGCGGCCGAACGTTGGCCTGCATCGATCGAGGATCGTGCGGAGCCGCAGTCAGCGAGTGCCCTCAGGGGAGGTACCTGCCGACGATGACGGCAAGGTCGGGAGCGACTCGGACCTCGGTGGCATGTAGATCGGGGTGGGTCAGCCAATGGATGCGACTGGTGTCCGGCTGGTCGCCGAAGGTCGGTGGCCAACTCGTG
>JAGQSP010000507.1 GCA_020439485.1 Acidimicrobiales bacterium
GTGCCATTGCGAATCTCGTCCGAGGGCCCATACAGACGCACCGCCGCGTTCCAGCCAGGCATGGTGGCGAGCCGGTTGGCAAGCCCCTCGGGCCCACCGAAGTTCACGGTGATCGTGCCGTCCGGGTTGCGAAGCGCCGTCTGATTGTTGATCGAATAGACCTTGGCATCGTTGGGCTGCACATACCCATCGGCGTCATAGACGGTTATCGACCAGAAATCGCGCACCGGTACGTCGCCGACCGTCAGCGCGCAGTGCGTCGGGTACTCGGCCGGGTTGAAGATGCCGACATAGCGCACGTGGTGGTCGGGAATACCGGCCCAGCCGTTTGCCACGCCGAGCAATCGCCTCACGGGGTCGAGTTCGCCCTCGTCACCGAACGAACCCACAGGCCCGTTACCCCACGCGCGCAAAGCCGCTAGATGGGACCTGATGGCGTCGAGGTCGTCGTGTGACCAGTCGGGAATCTCGAAGCTCCCCTTATCGGCCTGTTCGACCGTGATCGCGTCTTGCAGGTCGTTGACCGCGGCGATGTCGGCCTCGTCGAGGGCGTTGACGAAGATGCGGTACATGATCCACACATAGCGGGTGCCGATGTCGGCCTCGCTGAGCGAGTAACTGCCCGGCTGGGTGGTCAACAGCTTGACGTAGTGGTCTTGGCTGATCGCGGTGAGCGAGAGGTACCGGTCGGTCTGGGGCAGGCTGAGCGTGATGGGGCTGGTCAGGTCGAACACACCCAGGGCGTACATGAAGTCGTAGCACTGGCGCACGATGACTGCGTCGGCGGGTTCCAGCGGCCGCGGATCTTTCGAGAAGTTCCCGATGCCGACCTTGTCGACCAAGCGAGCGAAGTTGATGTCGGACTCTGCCCTGGGGAAGTCGTCGAGGGTGACTCTGCGGCCTGTTTGCATGGTTCGAGCATCGCAGAGTGGTGTCGGGCGACCTCAATCGAAGGCGGTCAGCATGGCGTCGATGTCTGTGCCCGAGATGCCATTGCCGAGTCGGCTGAAGTCGCCGTCGTCGAAGATCGCCCTGGCCGCGTCGACGATGGCGCGGTGGGTGGTGCGCGCCAGCGCCGAACCCAGCGAGATGCGCGCCACACCCGCGTCTGCGAACTGCTGGTGCGTAACCCGGGTGAACGGTCCGGCCGCCAGCGCGTTCACGGGCACGCTCACCGTGGCACAGATACGTGCGACGGCGTCGAGGTCGGCCGGCATCGGCAGATACACCGCGTCGGCGCCCGCAGCCTCGAAAGCCTGAAGACGCCGGATGCCTTCGTCGAGGTCGTAGGACCTGTTGAGAACACCATCTGCACGGGCCAGCAACACGAAATCGTCGGGAAGCGAGCGGGCAGCTTGAACCGCCGCAGCGATGCGATCGACGGCCAAATCGAACTCGTAGGCACCCGAGCCCGGCAGGTCGGTGTCCTCGATCGATATTCCGCCGAGCCCGGCCGCGGCAGCCAGGCGAACGGTGGTTGCCACTGCCTCGGCATCTCTGGCGAACCCGTTCTCGAAGTCGCCCGACACGGGAAGCGGCGTGGCCTTCACCAGCATCTCGGCATGGGCTAGGGCTTCGTCTCGGGACACATGACCCATGTCTGGACGGCCCAGGGTGAACGCGTGCGCCGCCGACGAGGTGCCTATCGCCTGGGCACCCAGCGCCGCCAGAACCCGCGCCGAACCCGCGTCCCAGGCGTTGGCCAGCACGAACGGGTCGCCTGGTCGGTGCAACTCGCGCAGCCGGGCACCAGCGGATTGGGTCTGTCGTTCGCCTGTCATGTCACACAGCTTCGCAGCAGGGCGCACCCGCCGCGAGCCCATTTCTCACAGGTTCGCGACGTCGATGCCGTACAGGTCGATGACGTTGCCCCAAACCATCTGCTCGACCTCGTCTTCGGGCACCCCGGCGAAGATGTCCTCCAACACCGACATCGAGTTGGGCCAGATCGAGTCGTGGTGCGGGTAGTCGTTGCCCCACAACAGGTTGCCGATGCCGATTTCGTGGCGGGTGGCGACGCCCTGGGCGTCGTCTTCGAAGGTGACGTAGAAGTTGCGATCGAAATACTCCGACGGCTTCATCGTGAGGTCGTCGGAAAGCTCCCACGGCGTGCGGTAGGCGGCATGGTCGAACCGCTGCTTCCAGTGCGCAACCCAGCCGGTCTCGAACTCGGCCGAGATGAACCTCAGGCCGGCGAAGCGTTCGACGACCCCGCTCATGATCAGGTCCATGATCGAGTTGACGACCGTGATGTGGGCCATGGTGTAGCCCTTGGTGGTGCCGCCCGGGGTGCCGAAATGGGCCGGCAGGCCACAGTCGAAAGACGACCCGGTGAAGATGTGCATCGTCACCGGCAGGTTCATCTCTTCGAGCACCGCCCACAACGGGTCGTACATGGGGTCGCTGTACGGCTTGTCGAGCGGGGCGTGCGAAGGGATCGAAAAGCCGCGCACACCCAGCGATCCGGCGCGCTTGGCCTCGGCTACCGAGGCCTCGACATCGGGAACCGGCAGACAGCCGATGCCGATCAGGCGGTCGCGGTTGGGTGCGCAGTAGTCGAGGATCCAGTCGTTGTGTTGGCGAAACGCCGCGGCACGAATGTCGTCGTCGGTGACGGCGAAGGTGAACATCGACAGGCTGGGATACATCACCTCGCCCGCGATGCCGTCCTGCTCTTGTTCCGCAAGGCGTTTGGTCGAGTCGACCACTCCGGGGTTGAGCCCCTCATAACCCGCTGCGATGAGGGCCTCGGTTTCGGGGTCATCGAGCTTGTGGCCGGCTATGCCAAACCGTCCGACCGAGACCCTGGGCTGGCCGTTCACGGTCAACATCAGACCCTTCTCGGGCACATCGACGATGTGCGGGGCCAGTTCGCCGAAGTGTTCGGCCAGGCCCTCGAACACCTCGGCCCCCTCGACGACGTGTGAGTCGCATGAATAGAACCGCATCTTCGTCCCCCTCGACGGTCGGTTGCTATCCGCTCACTCTGTCACACATGGGATGGTGTTCAGAAGCCTGCCCGCTTGTCGACCACACCCTCGAAGGGCAAGCCAGACTGTGCGTTGACCAGGTTGCGGACGAATCTGGCCACGTTGCGTGGAGCCCGCAGCTGGCTGGCCCCGGCGGTGTGGGGTGTCATGGCCACGTTCGGCAGATGGAACAGAGGATGCTCGGGCGGCAGCGGTTCGCCGGGCGCAACGTCTAGCGCCGCCCCGGCAAGGTGACCCGATCGGAGCGCGGCCACGAGGGCGTCGCCGTCGACGATCTCGCCCCTGGTGACGTTCACCAGATAGCTGCCCGGCTTCATCTTGGCGAACAGGTCCGAGTCGAACATGGCATGGGTCTGGTCGGTCAGGGGCAGGTTGACCGACACGACGTCGGCCTGTGCGAGTAGGTCGTCGAGACGGTCGGGCCCCCATACCTCGACAACACCGTGGTCGGGCGCGGCGGGAAACCAGTCGACGGCGATGGTCTTCATGCCGAAGGCAACCGCTCGTCTCGCCATCTCCCTGCCGGTGCCACCAAACCCGACCAGGCCCATCGTCAGGCCGGCCAGCTCGATCTCGTTGCGCCTCATCTCGACCCGGTGATTCCAGGCGTCTGGCCCCAGCCGCACCGCAGTGTGGATCTGACGGGTGAGGGCCAGCAGCAATCCCCAGCCGGTGTCGGCCAGATGGCCGCCCACGAGGCCTTTCTCGCCGGTCAGCACGACGTCGCTTTCGACGAACCGTTCGAACATGAACATGTCGACGCCCGACGCTGTGGCGTGGATCCATCTGAGGTTGGGCGCAGCGGCGAAGAAGTCCTCGTTGAGGATGCCGAGCATCACCTCGACGTCGCCAGCGTGGGCGAACGCGTCGCGAAGCCCCGACACGACCTCGACGGTGCTGCCCGGGGGCGCGGCGGCGCGGATGTCGTCGATGAATGGCGACGCGTCCATCATCGTCAATCCCTCGACGACCAGGATGTTCACCGGCCCGTTCAGCTCGATGCTTGTCATGGCACCCCTCCCCTGTCAGACGACTTGTATCTCGACTCGACCGATGCCGTCGAAATCACACGCCCAGCGCTCGCCGGGCCTGGCCGCAAACCGCGCGAACGCGCCGGTGATGACGCGTTGGCCCGCCCGCAAACCGCGCCCATGCCGCGCCAGTTGCTCTACGAGGCGACACAACGAAACGGCGTGATCGTCGAGGTGGTCGCTGGACACACCCTCGAAGACCTGGGTGCCGTTGCGGAACATGCGCACCGTGGTGGCCGACAGTGTTGCCGCCGTCCGCGCGTGATCTGGCCCCGGGGCGATGCCTGTGCCGTGCACTATCCCCCAGTTGGTCAGGCAGTCGGTCACCAGAACCGGAAAGTCCGGCCTGGCCGACCCGGGCCTGGCCTCGTTCAGCTCGAGCCCGGCGCTCACCTCGGCGACGAAGTCGAGAATCCGATCGGGACCGATGTCTGGGTCGGCGATGTCGGCCCCCATGGTGAAGCACATCTCGGCCTCGATCGACAGGTCGCGGATTGCAGCAGCAGCCACGGATTCGCCCGACGCCAACACCTTGTCGGCCAGCACGAAACCGAAGGGCCGCTCGTCTGCGCCCAACTTCTGCCGGGATGACTCGGATGTGAGCCCGACCTTCCAGCCACCGATCGTGGCGCCGCGCTCGAGCAGGTCGTCCAGCACTGCCAGTTGCAGGTCGAGCGCCTGATGAAGGTCTATTGCGCCAACCAGCCAGGCGGGAGCGAAGTCGCCGTTCGCCCTGGACGCGATGAGCCGCTGGGTCAGATCGGTGTCCATCAGCTCTCGCCGATCACCGGATTGCGGAGAACGCCGATGCCCTCGACCTCGCATTCGACCACCCGGCCAGGCGTCAGCCAGCGTGGCGGATCGAAACCACCACCCGACCCCTCGGGCGAACCGGTGGCGATGACGTCGCCGGGCAACAGTTCGAGGGCCGTCGACAGGTACGAGATGATCTGGGCCACCGACTTGATCATCTCGCCCGTGCTGGCGTCCTGACGTACCTCGCCATCGACCCTGGCCACCAGGCGCAGGGCCTGCGGGTCGGCGATCTCGTCAGAGGTGACCATCCAGGGTCCGATCGAACCCGACCGCTCGAAGTTCTTTCCGGCGCTGACCGAGTGCCGCTGCCATTCCCGAACCGATCCGTCATTGACGATGGTCCAGCCCGCGACGACGTCCAGAGCCGACTCGACAGGCACGTGCCGAGCGCGCCGACCAATGACCGCGGCCAGTTCAGACTCATAGTCGAACGTCGGCGAGACGCGTGGAGCAACCAGGGGCTGAAGGTGCCCCACCAGGGTGCCTGGCACCTTCGTGAACCACTGTGGGAACTGGGGCGTAGGCGGTGGTGTGCCTCCGGCCGGATACTTCTTCGCATAGTTGAGGCCGATGGCGAAGACCCGTCCCGACTGGGCCAACAGCGGTGAGAACTCGATGTCGTCGACCGCGAAATCGACGGCCTTGGCGGACGCAACCAGATCGCGCCAGTCGGGCTGGTTCAGCAGATGGTGCATCGACCGGGCCCGGTCTGGATGCCGGGTGGTGAGGTCGTACACACCGTCGCCCAACAGCACCCCGACGCCGGCCCGTTGACCTGGGGCGATGAACTCGAGCACGCGCATGAGGCGACACTACGCGCGCCCGGCCGCCGACGCTCAGGCGGGCCTCGATCGACCACGAACACCTACGATTCGCGACGATGATCGAGCACCACCACCCGCATCGCGATGCCAGCATCGGCCGGCGGCGGTTCCTGGGTATCGGCGCGCTCGCCGCGCTGGCGGTCAGCACCGGATGCACCGAGCCGTTCGATGAGACCGAACCGTCCGACGAGACCGCGACCTTCGACGACGCAGAGCGCTTCGATGTCGTGGTCGTGGGTGCAGGCGTTGCAGGCCTTACCGCCGCCAGGGCATTGGCCGAAGAGGGCCTGGGCGTCGTGGTTCTGGAGGCCGACGCAATCGCCGGCGGCCGGGTGCGCACCGACCGCAGCCTGGGAGTGTCCTTCGATCTGGGTGCCAGCTGGATTCACGGGACCGACGGCAACCCTGTCACCGACCTGGCCGATGCGGCCGGGGCGTCGGCCATCGAACTCGACTTCGAAGACATCGTCTTGTTCGACGCCCGGGGGCGCAAGGTGCCAGGCGAGCAGGTCGCATTCGCCGCAGCAAGGCTCGAAGACCTCACCCGTGCAGTGGTCGACGACGCCGACAGCGGCGAGACCTTCGTCGAGGTTCTCGAGCGTCTCGAGCCGGCCTGGGCCGACGATCCCCTGCTGCGCTTCTTCGCCATCAACTACCTCGAGTTCGACACCGGAGATCTCGACCGCCTGTCGGGCGAACTGGCCGACGAGGGCGACGAGTTCGACGGTCCCGAGGTTGTGATGACCGACGGCTACGACCGCATCGTCGACCTGCTGGCCGCCGACTTGGACGTGCGGCTGAGAGTGCAGGTCGACCG
>JAGQSP010000508.1:0-2090 GCA_020439485.1 Acidimicrobiales bacterium
AAGCTGTCGCACGCCGACATCGCCAGCTTCTTCGTGTTGTTGGTGGTGGCGGGCAACGAGACCACCCGCAACGCCATCAGCTGGGGTCTGACCCATCTAACGGCCAACCCCGACCAGCGCGAACTGTGGCGAGCCGATTTCGAGGGCTTGTCGCATTCGGCTGTCGAGGAGATCGTGCGCTTGGCCAGCCCGGTGACCTACATGCGTCGCACTGCCACCCAAGACACCGAGATCGCCGGCCAGCCGGTTGCGGCAGGTGAAAAGGCGCTGATGTTCTACCTGGCAGCCAACCGCGACGAGGCGATCTTCGACGACCCATACCGCTTCGACATCAGACGAGACCCCAACCCGCACGTGGGCTTCGGCGGGCCAGGTCCCCACTTCTGCCTGGGGGCCCACTTGGCGCGCCGCGAGATCAAGGTCATGTACCGAGAGTTGTTCGAGCGGCTGCCCGACATCGAGGCGACATCCGAGCCCGACGTGTTGGCGTCGTCGTTCATCCACGGCGTCAAACACCTGAAGGCCGAGTTCACGCCAACTTCGCCTCGCTGAGGTCGGCCGCGTGCATCTGGCTCAGCTGAATGTGGGGAGGCTCGTCGGCGAACCCGACGGCCCCGACGTCGCCGAGTTCATGACCGCCATTCCGGCAATGAACCTGCTGGCCGAGTCCAGCCCTGGCTTCGTGTGGCGACTGGCCGACGACGAGGGCCCCGGTGCCACGGGCATCCGGTTTCCGGGTCACGAGGACGACCAGCGTTACATCGTAAACCTGAGCGTCTGGGAAGACTTCGACAGCCTGCGGCACTACGTTGCCCGCTCTGGGCACGGCATGTACCTGCGGCGTCGGCGTGAGTGGTTCGAGAAGCCGCCCCAGCCGACGACGGTGCTGTGGTGGGTGCCCGATGGTCACACGCCGAGCGTCGACGAGGCGGCCGAGCGCTTGGGCCGCCTTCGCACCCACGGCCCCACCCAAGAGGCCTTCGACATGGCCAACCCGCACCCACCGGCCGGCTGAGCCCACCTTCATCAAACACCGGTGTTTGCGAGGCGTCTGACGCCCGCGCAACACCGGTGTTTCACAAGTGGCGGGAACGGGCCCGGTTGGCTAACGACCGTTGAAGGTGGCCTGGCGCTTCTCGACGAAGGCCGCGGCGGCCTCGCGGTGATCTTCGGTGCTCATGGTGGTGATCATCGCGACCGCTTCGGCGTCGAGGCAGGTGGCGAGGTCGGACCCGATGGCGCGGTTGATGTTTTCCTTGATGTAGCGCATGGCGATGGGCGGACGGGCTGCCAGCTCGTGGCACCAGGCCAGGGCGGCATCCTCGAACCCCTCGTCGGGCAGAACCTTGTTGACGATGCCCAGCTCGTGGGCCTCGGCGGCGGTGAGCCGCGGGTTCATGAAGTACAGCTCCTTGGCCTTGGAGTGGCCAACGAGTTGGGTGAGGAACCAGCTGCCACCGAAGTCGCCCGAGGCGCCGATGCCCGAGAACGCACTGACGACCAGCGCCCGCTGGGCTGCCAATCGGATGTCGGCCGCCAGGGCGATCGACAGGCCCGCGCCCGCTGCAGCGCCAGGGATGGCGGCCACCACGGGCTTTTGCATCTTGTGGATGTAGAGCGAAACGTCGCGCTGGTTGCGGCGCAACACGTCGATGTTTCCCTCGCGGGTGCCAGGGCGACCCTCGCGCGGTGCACCCGACTCGTTCGACTCGTGCATGCCCTTGACGTCGCCACCGGCGCAGAAGGCTCCACCCGAACCGGTGATCATGACCACACGAACCTCGGGGTCTTCGGCGAAGCGGGGGAGTACACGCCTGAACCCCTCGTACATGGGGTTTGACAGAGCGTTTCTTCGCTCGGGGCGGTTGAACACGATGGCCCCGACGTTGCCGTCGATGTGGGCGAGAAGGTCTTGGGTGCCGGTGTCGATGTCGGTCTGGCTCATGGCCGGATGGTAGTCACACCCGGCCGCGTCGTACGATTCGGGCCATGATCGAGCTGACCCCGCAAGCGCTTCGCAACTACGTCACCACGGTGTGTGCCGCCCTGGGCAGCAACGAACGCGAACAGAACCTGGTCGCCGACCAGCT
>JAGQSP010000508.1:2198-2320 GCA_020439485.1 Acidimicrobiales bacterium
CGGCGCCATCGTGGTGCTCGACGGGGGCCACTCGTTCGGCCAGGTCACCGGCCACGAGACCACACTGGTGGCCATCGACAGGGCCAAGCAGCACGGCCTGGCCATGGTGGGGCTGCGCAACA
>JAGQSP010000509.1 GCA_020439485.1 Acidimicrobiales bacterium
TAACCGGTCGGGTCCGCCGCCGGTGTGCCGAAGATCTGCACGTGGTAGGCGCCTGCGGCCGCATCGACGGTGAAGTCGATCGTCACCGAGCCACCGGACGCGACAACCGCATCGATCGTCGGGTGGTTGACGGCCTCGTCGATGTCCGGCGCGTCATTGACTGTCGGACCGTCGACGTCGGCATCGATTGCCAGCCCGGCGCTGTCGTAGATCTCGTTCGAGAGAATCACGTTTATGGCAGCCTTCGGTGCCAGCACGCGCACGCCGTCGGCGTTGGGGTCGCTCTGACCGCTGCCCGCGATCGTGTTGCCCTGACCGGCGCCAAGACCACCGACTTGCGTGTTGGTTGCCGTCGCTCCGACCAGCACACCGTTGGCGCCCGAGCCTGGCGAAACGATCAGTCCCGAATCGGTACCGATGAAGTTGCCCTGCACGCTTGTGCTGTCGGAAGCCCCGGTGATGGAGATTCCGTCCTGGCCCGACGCAACGATGACATTGTCGATCAGCGACGACGAATCGGCATCGTTGTCGACCCCGACGCCACTGGCCGCATTGCCCATGGCGGTCAGCCCGTCGAGCCACAGGCCGATCCAGTTGCCTTCAACGACCACGTCGTCGGTTGTTTCACCGTCGATGACCACGCCGGCTTCTCCGCTGGAGACGATGACGTTTCGGTGGGCCGCGCTAGGACCACCGACGACGGTGCGGGCGGCACCGGCCTCGACAGCAACGCCGTGTATGACGGTTCCCAGGCCCGGAGCGCCGGTAGGACCGGTGCCCACCACATTCGCCACGACCTGGTTGTCGACCGCTGCGGCTCCGGCCACAACGATGCCCCGCATCGATGCGCCGACGTGGTTGCCGCCGCCGATGTCGCCAATCTGGGTTTCGGCCGCGGCGACGCGAATGCCCATACCCGACAAGGCATTGGCGGTGGTGCCCGCAGCGTCGAGACCGATGTGGTTGTCGACGATGCGGCTGCGGTCGGCGCCGGCCTCTAGTTCGATGCCGTCACCGGTGAATCCGCCGATGGCGAGGGCGCGCACCGTCGAGCCCCCAGCGGTTCCGGTGAGGTGCAGGCCGTCGCCGACCAGACCAACCAGCTCGACGACGGGTGTCGTTGCGTAGCCCGACTGAGTGGACGCATCGATGGTGATGCCCTCGACGATGTCTGGCAGGGGAGTGACTCCGACATCGATCGTCCATATGCCGCCTGCGTTCCCGGGATCGCTGCCGGGCACCGAGAAGGTGATGGTGTCGTGGCCGACCGATGCGTTGGCCTCGTCGATGGCGGCGCGCAGGGTGCACTCGGGGTCACCCTCGCTGTTGAGGCCGCCCGTGTCGCACAGGCCGTCGCCGGGCACCGCGTCGCCGGTGTTCGCGGTTGAGTTGACCGCCAGCAGTTCACCAGCCTGGATGGTCGTCGAGAACTCCGACGTGGAGCCCAGCTGGCCCGCACCCAGGTCTTCCAGGACGGTCAGGCTCAGCACATCACCCGAGGCTCCTGGCACCACGATGGTGAAGTACTCGGGCCCCGTTCCGGCTGAGGTGATCGAACCCGAACCGACGTATGTCTGACCTTCGCCGAAGCCTGTGGGGTCGGCGCCGCCGGGGTTCGCGAACGCCTGTATCGAGTAGTCGCCAGCGGGCAGGTCGGCGACCAGCACCACCTCGACGTTGCCTGCGCCGGCGTCGTGGGCAGCCTGAACGAACGGCCGGTTGACCACGTTGTCGGTGTCGGGCCAATCGTTGAGGGTGATGCCATCGCCGTTCCAGTCGATGCCCAGACCACCGTTGGTGTGAATCGAGTTGGCCGTGATGGTGATCGACCGGGGTGTGGTGGCGCTCGGCTCGATACCCGCTCCGGTATTGCCTGCGACGACGTTCGAGTCGATGGTGGCGTTGGGGGCTCCGTCAACATGGACGCCGACACCGTTGGCGATTACGGGTGTGCCGCCGGCGTCGGTGCCGATGAGGTTGCCTTCGATCGTGGCGTTGGCAGCGGTGGAGGTCACGGCGACGCCTGCGACGGTGTTTCCGCCGATCAGGTTGCGGTCGGCAGCAGCGTCGCCGCCTACCACTGCGCCGGGGCCGGCCAACTCGACGCCGCTATTGCCATTCGGCACCGCTGCAACACCGGCCTGCGAAGTGCCGATGTAAGTGCCGGCGATGGTCACGCGATCCGCTGTCGCTGTCGTGACCACGCCAGACTCGCCGAACCCGTTGATAACGAGGCCGCGAACGACCACGTCGTCGGCATCGACAATGATGCCGTCCGCGCCAGTCCCGGCCGACGAGCCGTCGATTTCGATCATCTGAGTGCCGTTCAGCGCGGCGGGGCCGGCGTTGGTGTTGGCGACGAACCCTGGCTGGGTGGCGCCGTCGACCAGCAGCCGGTCGGTGATGGCGGGCAGGGCAGAGGTGGGCGAGATCGACCAGTAGACGCCTGTGAATCCCGGGTCGGTTGCGGGAATGGCGAAGGTGATGGTCCCTACGCCGGTGACCGCGTTGGCCTCCTGGATGGCGGCGCGCAAGGTGCACGCGGGGTCGCCCTCGCTGTTCAACCCACCGGTGTCGCACAGGCCGTCGCCGGGCAGCGCGTCCGCAGCATCGCCGGTCGAGTTGACGACGTTGGTGTTGGCGGCGGCCAGTTCCAGCACGAACACTGCACCGGTGTCGGCGGCGCCGTCGTCGTCCCTGAACTGGCCGACGACTATGTCGGTCAAACCGCTACCCGACAGGTCGCCCAGCACGCCGATCGAGCCACCGAACCAGTCGCCCGCATCGACACCGCCGACCGGTCCGCCCTCGGTGGCAGAGATCGTCTGATAGCCCTTGACGGTGAAGTCGCTGTTCATGAACAGCACGTGCACGGCCTCGGGCGCCGAGGCGCCACCGGGCATGCCTACGATCAGGTCTGCGACGGTGTCATCGTCGACGTCTGCGGCCGCCACGGCGTAACCGAACAGGTCGCCGGCCAACAGCGGCAGGGCCAGCGAAGCGGTGTTGTCGTCGATGATGTTGTCGGCGAACACTGTGCCGTCGCCGTTCAGCGACAGGATCCACACACCGCCCTGGTTGCTGGCGGTGGCGAAGTGGTTGGGTGCACCGACCGCGATCTCGAGCCGGCCGTCACCGTCGAGGTCTCCGATGGGCGCAATCGACTCGCCGAAGTGTTCGGTGTCTGCCAGCGCCGGAACGAAGCCACCCTCGGTGTCGGAGATCTTCTGGTCGAAGCGAACGGTGCCGTCGGCGTTCAGCGACACGATGTACACGGCGCCCCTGTCGGTGCCTGCATCGTCGTCGTTGCGGGCACCGATGGCGACGTCGGGCATACCGTCGCCGTCGAGGTCGCCCAGCGGGGCCACGGCGGAGCCGAAGTTGTCGGCAACGTCGAGCACACCGCCGAAGCCGCCCTCGTTGCCAGAGATCGTCTGCTCGGCCTTGACCGTGCCGTCGCTGTTGAGGAACAGCA
>JAGQSP010000046.1:0-15110 GCA_020439485.1 Acidimicrobiales bacterium
CGCAGATGTGGGGCGAGCTCACCGAAACACCCGACCAGGGCCCGCCACCAGTCCGACGGATCCTGTTCGCTCACAGGCGGTGAGGTGGGCGGATGGCTCCGCTTGGCCGAGGCGATCAGCCTGCCCGACTCGATGTCGCGGATCTCGACCTTGGTCGACTGGGTCGACGAGTCGACCCCGGCGACAAGGGTCACGAGACCGACCAGATTGCCCGGTTGACCTCGTTCTCGAGGTGTTCTTGGCGACCCGACCGAGGCGCGGGATCGAGAGCCGCGTCGACGGCCATGTCGGCAAGGCTCGCCAGGTCGTGCTCACCAGCCATGATCTGGGCACCAAGCCCCTCGGTCCAACCGCTGTATCGCTGATCTCTGGCGTTCTCGAGGGTGCCGCTGCGAAGCAACTCGTCGGCGACCAGCCACGCCTTGGCCAGCGCATCCATGCCACCGACGTGGGCGGTGAACAGGTCGGAGCGAGCGATGCTCTGGCGCCTCAGTTTGGTGTCGAACATGAACCCGCCGGTATCGAACCCGCCGCCGCGCAAGATCTCGTAGACCGCCGGGACCAGTTCGTCTACCGACGTCGGGAACTGGTCGGTGTCCCAACCGTTCTGCGGATCGCCACGGTTGGCGTCGATGCTGCCGAAGATGCCGTTGTCGACCGCGTAGGCGACCTCGTGGTGAAACGAGTGGCCGGCGAGGGTGGCGTGATTGCCCTCGATGTTGACCTTGAACTCGCCGGTCAGGCCGTATCGATCGAGGAATCCGTGCACGGTGGCGCAGTCGTAGTCGTACTGATGCTTGGTTGGCTCCTGGGGCTTGGGCTCGAGCAGCAGGGTGCCCTCAAAGCCGATCGAGTGCTTGTATTCGACCACCATCGACAAGAACCGTGCGAGCTGGTCTGCCTCTTGGCTCATGCGGGTGTTCAGCAGGGTCTCATAGCCCTCGCGGCCGCCCCACAACACATAGTTGTGGCCGCCGAGCCTGTGTGTTGCGTCGAGCATGTGCCGCACCTGGGCCGCAGCGTGAGCGAACACCTCTGGGTCTGGGTTGGTGGCCGCACCCGCGGCATACCGGGGGTGGGAAAAGAGGTTGGCGGTACCCCACAGCAGCTCGACACCGGTTTGCGACATCTTCTCGGCAGCACGCTCGACCATCGCATCGAGGTTGGCCCGGCTCTCGGCCAACGTCGCCGCCTGAGGGGCCATGTCGACATCGTGGAATGAGAAGAACCTCACGCCCAGCTTGGAGAAGAACTCGAACGCAGCGTCCTGTTTGAGCCTGGCTGCCGCCATCGGGTCGCCCGTGGCCGCCAGCCATGGACGATCGAAGGTGCCGTCACCGAAGATGTCGGAGCCTGGCCAGTTGAAGCTGTGCCAGTAGCACACGGCTATACGTAGGTGGTCTTCGAGCCGCTTGCCCGCCACCAAACGGTCGGGCTCGTAGATCCGAAAACCCAACCCCTCGCCATCGAGCCCGATGAAGGGAACGCGGTCGGCAACGTCTGGGAAGAAATCGGCCATGTGACTCCTGCGGGCCGCGCTGCGGCCCCTGTGGGCTCAGTCGGCCTCGGCGAGATCCTTGCGGCTCCAGAAGCCTTCGAGCGAGTTGTCCTCGCCCGCAGCGTAGCGCTGCAGACGTTCTCGGGCCTCTGGGTCATAGAGCTCGAGGGCGTCGAACACCATCGCCGGACCCATCGCCCTTATCGCCTTGTCGCCCGGGCTGTTGCGCCTGGGCAGATTCGAGGTCAGCACCAGCACCTCGGCCTCGGGGTCGACCGCCTTCAACACCGAGATGCGGCCCAATGTCTTCCAGAGCGTGTCGGTGCGAAGCAGGCCGGGCCGGCTGGTGGTGAAGGCCCCAGAGACATCCACGTACCACTGCTTCTCGCCACTCTGGCTGGTGACTAGGAAGTTGAACTGAACCCCTCCCCCACGCACCTTGGCCTTGTCGTCGACGATGAACCCGACCTCCTCCAGCAGGTTTCTGGCGATGTCTTGCACCTTGCGACCCTGGATGACGGCCCGACGCTGGAAGTGCTCTTCGCGCTCGTCGGGTTCCAGGGACTTGACGAACTCGACGTGCAACTCGAACGACTGCTGCTCGACCGCAGCCGCCTCCTCGAGCCGTTCGCGACGCTTCAACGCCTCTGCAACACGAGTGTTGGCAAGCTCGACATATTTGGCTTCGGTGTCGTAGCCCACACCTATGCGACCCTGTCGCTCCGCGGCCACGAGCGTGGTGCCGCTTCCGGCGAACGGATCGAGAACCAGGTCACCTTCGTAGGTGTACAGATCGATCAGCCGCTTGGGCAGTTCGACCGGAAACGGGGCCGGGTGGCCGACCTGAGTTGCCGAAGCCGCGTCGATCTCCCAGACGTCTGAGGTCACGTCGACGAACTCGTCGTTGGTGATCGTCGACTTCCAGGGCAGGCCGGCCTTCTTGCGGTCGGCCGCCGTGAGGGCCCGGTCGAAGCGACCCTTGCTGGCGATGATGACGCGCTCGGTGGTGTCGCGAAGCACAGGGTTGGCGGCCTTGGCAAACGAACCCCAGGCACACGACGACGACGAAGTCTTGCCCTTCTGCCAGATGACCTCACCACGCAACAACAGGCCCAGCTCGTCCTGCAGGATCGAGATGACGTCGGCCGAGAGGCTGCGATAGGGCTTGCGGCCGAGGTTCGCGACGTTGACCGCGATGCGCCCACCAGGCTCGAGCACGCGGGCGCACTCGGCGAAGACGTCGCGAAGCATCGTCAGGAACTCGAAGTAAGACTCGGGAACACGCCGGTCTGCGTCGTCGACATCGCCCGTGATGGCTAGTTCGTACTCCTTGCCCACGAAGTAAGGAGGCGAGGTGACAACGAGGGCGACCGAGTTGTCGGGAAGCTGGGCCATGTCGGTGGAGTCGCCGAGGAAACACACGGAAGACTCGACGCCGTCCACCGGACCGTGAACGTCGGTGGAAACCGAAATCTCGGGTGGGTTGAACCGCGCGTAGAAACTGGACGAATCGTGACTTTCACGCGCCCCGGTGCCAAACGACGTCGTAGCCGTGCCACGACGAGCCCGACGCTGAGATGCCGGCACCGAAGAGGTCGCCCCCAACTTCGACCGGGCCGACGCTGCGCCCACGGACGGGCTCGCGGAATCGGTGGTGTGGTCGGACCTCATGGGGGCCCACAGTACCTAGTCGGTGGGACATCGGCGCGAGACCGATGTCTGTGTCGCTGGGACATCGGCGCGAGACCGATGTCTGTGTCGCTGGGACATCGGCGCGAGACCGATGTCGCCCGTCGTTCGCTAGTAGGCCGAGCGCGTGTCGGCGAGGTTCTGCACCAGCCGTCTGAATCCGACGGCTACGGCCGCTGCGACAATAACTCCGACCGGGCCGTCAAAGGCCTGGGAAACGGCGCCGATCACAGCGACCAGTATCGCCGTGACCACAAGACCGGTCGCCACGGGCCTTTCCCCCAGCCACTGCTGCAGTGTCGTTGTATCCATGCGACACCTCCCCACTGCTCTTGTCGGCCGCCCCTGAGCGGGCAAAACGGCTAGCTGCACGATGTTTTGCCTGACCAGTCGGGCAGGTCCCCCGCCGAGACCCGCTCGACGGTCTCGAACAGCTCACGCAAGCCGACACCCGATGCGAGCAGCCCCCCAACCGAGCACGCCGACGCCCGGTCTCCTCCCAATAGGTGGTTGAGGCGCACCGAGGCGCTCAGAGCCAACAAGAGGTCCAACGCCTCGTTCGGGGTGGTCAGGTCCATCTCGGCGCCCGAGTCGCACGCGTCGAGCCGGGAACCGTCGGCGGTGCCAGCGGGCAGAGACCGTGCCAGCCGCTCTACCAGCAAGTGCATCTCAGCTTCATGACCCGGTCTCGCGGCGATGGTCCAAGCCACACAGACCATCCCGTCGGCTGTGGTGTGCACCACGAAGTCGTCATCTGCCCAGGCGAGCCCCGCCCGCCAGCCCGACCCCAAGTCGAGCCGCGCCGCCGTTACAAGGGCCAAGTGCCACGGCCCCCTTCGATCGCGCGACTCGACCACACCTACGCCCGTCGGCTCGTCCGGCCATTCCACCGGCCGCCCGGCCACCAGGTGGGGCCACAACAGCTCGACCATCGAAGCGGGGGCCTCCTCAAACAACTCGTGAACACGGCTCAGATCGCCTTCCGTGGCGAAGTCGACGTACGACGGACCCACCAAGTAGGGGGTGTAGAAGTCTGCCAAGAACCCCAGCGGCAGAACAGCTGCCGTCGTCTCCTCGCCAGTCGTACCGGCAGCGGATCTCTGGTCTGACCAGAGATCGGCGACCAGAACGGCCTCCCCCTCGACCAAGCTGCGGTGGGCCAGCCACGCGTCGGAGCTCGGATCGGCGACATCACCGAGCCCGTGAATCTGGTCCTGAACCGCGTGCACCAACTCGTGGACGACGGTTCGGGCCAATTCATCGGTGACGGGCACATCTCGAACGACGATGCCGCGCAGTCCGGGATCGTAGAACCCCAACACCGAGGAACTCACGTCGTCGGCCAACAGCTCTGGATCGTCCACCACTTCGGATCCGAGTGCCCTCTCGACAGCGAGCCTCAGGTCGGCACCCTGACCGTAGGCGGGTTCGCCGTTCGATCTGATCTCGAACTCGACATCGGACAATACGTGCACGGGAACGCCAGTGGCCAGTTCGACCCCACGCACCGACTCGACGTGTTCGAGCGCCTCGTCGACCGTGACGGCGAGCCCGGGTGTCGATGGTGCTCCACCGGTGGCCGACATCATCGCCACCGAAACCAGGGCTACAGCTGCCAAGCCAGCGAACAGTGCGACGGCCTTCACCTGTTCACCGTCCCGAGCCTCTTAGCGAACCGGTGACGGGCTCGAAAGCCCGCAGCACACAACCAACATGGATATGCCCGAGCGCCTCGGCCAATACCTCCTCGGTGAAGAGGGCAACCACGTCAAACTGCGAGTCGACCCACTCGACGCCCACGTAGTCCTCGAAGATCTCGCCAGTGCACAGGTCAAGGGCGTCGTCCGAGATCTGCTCATCGCCCGGGTGCACTGGCAACGCCGGCTGCGGCCCCGTCCCGTCGAGATGGATCATCTCGAGCGTGTGAGGCTGGTCGCAGGGCACCAGCACGAACCAGGCCACTGACGTGCTCGGGTCAGCACACTCGCCAACAGCAAGACCGAACCGGTTGACGATGCTTCGCTGCGAGCTGACCCTCAGGTCGGGACCGGCCCCAAGGAGGCTGTCTGTCGGGTCGATCGACTCGGCCATGCACACCACCCAGCGGTCGCCCATCCGCCACGACTGCTCGAGGGGGAATAGGACCAGGGGGTAGTAGGCAACCTCGTCGAACCGCTGCCGGAACTCGTCGTAGAAGGCATCGGCGCACATCTGGGTCGATCGCAGATCGATTTGCTCGATCGACGGGTACGGGGCTCCCGCGCCTTCACTGAAGGCGACATTTGCATAGACCTGCGTCGAGTGGGGCTCCGTACACGGAACCGTGGGCAGGGCGAGGATCTCGGCACCCAACTCGGCGTCGAGAGCAATACACATCGGTGCCTGCAGCTCGGTGGTCAAGACGACGTCGCGCACGCCGTTGGGGCTTGCTCCGGCAACCACCAGAGATGCCTGAGCCTCGGGCACCGACATTCCGGCGATCAAGGCCACAGCAACTGCCGACAACAGCACTCCCAACGCACCAACAACGGTGGCCCTCGAGCCGAGCACTCGCGCCGGAACGGGCTTGTCGAATTCGACGATGCCGGCCGCGTGGGGGTCGCCACCCGACTGCACATCCACGCGCTGACCCAAGCTCACCTGGTGAGTCAGGTGCAAGACCGCGGCCATTCCGACGAAGCCCGCTACTACGAGCACGCTCCAACCTGCAATAGCCAGACCGAGGGCGCCGAGGGTCTCTGACGCGGTGCTACCGGCGTCGTTCATCCGCACCAACACCGTGCCCAGAATCACGAGCAGCCACCAAGCCATCGACAGAGGGTCGTGCCTGGTCGACACAGCCCTGGCCCTTCGGCCATTGGCGATGTCTCTCATCGCCATGATCGGCATGAATACGTTGCCGACCGGCACCATCGGCGCCCAACCCCCGAACGCCGGGGGGTGCACCCACGCACCCTGCTCGGTGCGGAGCCGCAGGGCCCGGTGCAACCAAAGGCTCAGCGCAACCAGGGTCACGAAACCCGAGATGAACGACGCGACCGTGGCGGCGGTGACCAGATCGTCGGTGCCAACCAGTATCCGCGTTGCATCAGCCGTGGGGTTGTCGATCACCTGCGCCAGGGCGGCTCGCTGACGCGCTATGGCAAACACCAGCAGTATGGCCAACGCGGTCGCCACCCCGAGGCTCGCAAGCAACACCATCGTTCTGGTGCGGATACGACGCCACGCCTCGAGCCCTGCCGGACCGAACGCCATTTCGGGTGCATCCTCGGGCACGCTGCCTTCGGCGCCGTAGTCGATCTGGCGCGGCGCCTCGCTGAAATCTTCGAAGATCATCCGTCCCACCTCTCAGGTACTTCTTGTCCTGTAGGTCGACCGGATCGCGTCAGACCTTCGCTGCCGACGGGAGCGCTGTGGGCACGCCCGTTCGACTATCGCCTGCCCACATACACGGCTCGCGGCCGAAGGTCGCTGGGGCTCGCGTATTCCTCCATGGCATGGGCCACCCAGCCCGCCATGCGGGCGACGGCAAAGATCGCCTCGCCAGACCCCTGAACCAGGTCGAGCCCGACGGACAGCGCGGCGAGACCCAAGTCGACGTTGGGAGGCGGGTACCCGCGCTCGTCACAAACGATCAGCAGCTCGTCGATGACGCCATGAACGGCGCTGCCCGGAGCGGCACGCCTGGCGGCAGCGAACAGCGCAGGAGCCCTGGGGTCGCCCAGGGGATACAGGAACTGTCCCAGCCCAGGTACCCGGCCACCACCAGACACCCGATCAGCGACAGCGCGCTCGACACTGACACCTGACAACACCTCGCGCAGCAGTTTTTCGGCGGCGCCGCTGGCACCTCCGTGCCAGGCACCGGCCAGTGCCCCAAGTCCCGCGGCAACGACAGCGTGGGGGTCGGCCCGAAACGCCGCCGCAGTGCGCGCCGCCATGGTCGAGGCCGCCAACTCGTGGTCGGCCAGCAGGATGAGCGCCGCATCCAGTGCCGCGAGCGCCGCCTTTGTCGACTCCGCGCCGGTAGCGGCAGCAAGCCGCGCTGCCATCGTCATGTCAACGGCTGTCGCCCCGCTCGCGACGCCCAACGCTGTGACGATGCTGGCGATCATTCGTGAAGCCGTCGTGCGCACCGAAGCCGGTGACAGGTCGGCGCGCAGTTCGTCGTGGGCTGCCACCACGGCCGACGCCACCGTGATGCTCTGCAAAGGCGAGGCCGCGGCCGGAAGCAGGGCCAGAGCATCAGCAGCGCTGCGGGCGGCCACAGACCGTGGCATCCACGGATCGGCCAGCTGCCAGTCCTCGACATCCCACAACAGTGCGGCGACGTTCTCGAACCGGAATTGTCCCAACAGCGTCAACGGGTCGTGGCCGCGGTATGCGAACGATCCGTCGTCGATGCGGGTGATGGCCGACTCGACGGCCAGCGGCGAACGTTTGGTTGCCCGGCGTCCGCGCTGGGCCAGGGTGTCCACGTCACCGGGGTGGAACCGGCTGCCTCGCAGGCCCTGCACGTGGTGCGCCTTGATCAGGCCCCTGCTCACGTAGGCGTACAGAGTCTCGACCTTCACGCCCAGACGTTCGGCGGCCTCTCGACTGGAGATCAAGGGCTGCTTGGGCACCGGGCCTCCTCTGCATTGAACATTGATCAATCTTGATCAATGTATATGGCGCGGTCAATATCGAACCCATGAAACAGGCGACAGAGAAAGCCAGATCACCACTGAACAGCAACGACGGGACCAGTGCATTCACCAGGGTCGACAGCGGGCTCGACGGGGTGGTCGTGGCCGATACCAGCATCGGCGGTGTGAGGGGGTCTGAGGGTTTCTTCCACTACGGGCCGCACAACGCCGCAGTACTGGCCGAGACCCGAACGTTCGAGGAGGTATGGCACCTGTTCGTCGAACGACAGATCCCCACTGCGGCCCAGGCAGCCGCGTTCAGGACCCGCGCATCACAGCACAGACAGGTTCCCGACTCGGTGTTGGGCCTGATCGACGTCCTCGCCGGCGCGCCGATGCAGCCGATGAACGGGGCCAGGGCTGCGCTGTCGATGCTGGGCGATCAGCTCGGCGTGACGAGCTGGCTCGACGACCCGGTGCCCACACCGGAGCGATCTGTGCAGCTTGCTGCCGCATTCCCCACGATCGTTGCCGCCCTGTGGCGCTCCAGCCAGGGGCTCGAGGTCGTGGACCCAGACCCATCGCTGGGAATGGCGGCCGACTACCTGAGGATGGTCACCGGTCGAACTCCTTCGGCCGATGCCGTCGCAGCCCTCGAGCGCTACCTGATCCTCACGATCGACCACGGGTTCAACGCCTCGACGTTCACCGCCCGGGTCATCACCTCGACCGGCGGCGACCTGTGCTCGGCAGCCGTCGGCGCTCTGGGTGCCCTGGCCGGGCCGCTGCACGGCGGAGCGCCCAGCCGCGTACTCGACATGTTCGATCAGATCAGCGACCTGTCGGATGCCCCACGATGGATCGAGCGGGCTCTCGCCAGCGGCGAGGTGATCATGGGATTCGGGCATCGCATCTATCGAGCCGACGACCCGCGGGCGGCCCTGCTGCGGCGCACGGCAGCCGAGATGGGCGGTCGCTACGCAGACCTCGCCCTGGGGATGGAACCGATGATCCTGGAAGCCCTCGACCGGCACCGCCCAGGACGCGACCTGCGCACCAACGTCGAGTACTACGCCTCGGTGGTGCTCGATGGCGTCGGCCTGCCCCGCCAGCTGTTCACACCCACATTTGCGGTCAGTCGCCTGATCGGCTGGCTGGCCCACGCGTGCGAGCAGGCGGCCACCAACCGCATCATCCGCCCGCAGTCTGCCTACGTGGGACAGACCCCGGCCTGAGAAAACCACGACACCCCTGACCCAACTCGTAGAGCTGTGGCCAGGGGTGAGTGATGGTGGAGGTGATCGGATTTGAACCGACGGCCCCCTCGTTGCGAACGAGGTGCTCTGCCAGGCTGAGCTACACCCCCATCAGGGCGTCGCCATTGTAGCCGGTGCACCCGGCCAGATACGACGTCAGTTCGCGCGGCGGCGTGCGGGAAGGGGAGTGACTTCGACCGACCGCGAGTTGGGCAGGTACGAGACCTTCTGCTGTTGCTCGGCTGCGACCTGCCGGCGACGGATGGCCATGTAGGCGAAAGCGATCAGCGCGCCACCCGTAACCGCCAACGCAACCCCGGTGGCAAGACCAGACGACACCAGCCAACCAATAGCCGAGATCGCCGTGGCGACGGCCAGGACGGTGAACACCAAGCGACGGCGCTCGGCGGCATGGCTGCGCGACTGCGGAATCGCGCCCGGGATCAGGCGAGAAGGTGTCTTGTTCGAGTACATGCGGTGAGCGGGGTGAACCAGCTTCCGCGGCGCCATCGAACCCAGGACATCTAGCTGGCGATGGAACGACCGCATCGGGTCGCGACGCGACCTGCCGTCACGAACATCGCCGATGAACTCCCACGCAAGCACCGCGATCCACATCAGGGCCAACGCCCCGAGGATTATCTGGTTGAGTCCTGCTGTCATTTACAGGCACACTCCGCGTTTCCGCCCGTCTGTTCACCCTGCCGAATACGGGCTCTGAACCCGTGACTCGGTTCGGGTTGTTGGGTTGACAATCTGTTCAACCCTGTCGGTAAGCCGCCAGTATTACGGATGAGCTACGAATGCGCAACGCTCTGTCATATTTGTGGCGAAGGTCTCACTCGAAGTGGTCGAGGTCGGTTCCTGCACCCGACGGAAGGCTGCGCTCTGCTGCCGACGAATCATATCGGTCGAGGGTTTCCTCGATCGTTTCGGGCCTCTTGTACGGACCCGACTTGCCGCCCGTCTTCTCCCACAGCGACACAGACCCGATGACCATCGTCTTGTCGACGCTCTTGCACATGTCATAGATGGTCAGAGCCGCCACGGTGCACGCCGTCATGGCCTCCATCTCGACACCGGTGCGATCGAAGGTCTCGACGTGGGTCTCGACCTCGACGAAGGTGTCGTCGACGTGGAAGTTGATGAACACCCCTCCGACCATCAGCGGGTGGCACAACGGGATCAGGTCTGAGGCCCGCTTGGCCGCCTGGATACCGGCCACCCGAGCCACGGCCAACACGTCGCCCTTGCTGACCATCCCGCGGATGATGAGGTCGGTGGTGTCCGGGGCCATGTAGACCCGGCCCCTGGCAACCGCCCTACGGTGCGACGGCTCCTTGGGGGTGACGTCGACCATGCGAGCCCGCCCCAGCGGGTCGAGGTGGGTCAGCTGCTTGTCTTCGGCCATTGGGCGATTGTAGGCACCAAGACCTCAGCCGCCGATCTGCGACATCGACTTGGACGGCCTGATGAAGTGAACCTGGCCGATCGAGTGGCCCGCCCACTTGGTGCCAACCGCCTTGCGAATCTCCTCGGCGATGGTGTCGTCGTCGGCACCCGACCTCAGAACCGGACGCATGTCGAACTCGTCGATCGCGAACAGGCACGTACGGAATGCGCCCTCGGCGGTGATTCGCACCCGATCGCAGTCGCCGCAGAACGGCCTGGTGACCGAAGCGATGACCCCAATCTCGCCCGCCCCATCGGCAAAGGCGAAACGTTCGGCGGGCTCTGACCCACGCCTTATCGGCTCGAGCGGGTACACCGCGTTTATCCGCTCGACGATCTCCTCGGCAGGCACCACGGTGTCTCGTGTCCACGCACCCGAGGCATCGAGGGGCATGAACTCGATGAAGCGAACAGTGACACCCTTCTCGCGGCCAAAGGTCGCGAAGTCGACGACCTCGTCCTCGTTGACGCCGGCCATGACCACGGCATTGACCTTCACGGGCGCTAGGCCGGCCTCGATGGCGGCATCGATGCCGTCGAGTACACGGTCGAGTTCGTCACGCCGGGTCAGCTCGATGAACCGATCTCGCTGGAGTGAGTCGAGCGAGATGTTGATGCGCTTCAGACCAGCGTCGGACAACCCTTTGGCGTGCTGCCGCAATGTCGAACCGTTGGTGGTGAGCGACAGGTCGACGCCCAGCGCAGCGAGCTTGGAAACCAGCCGCGGCAGGTGGGCTCGCACCAGCGGCTCGCCGCCGGTGATGCGAATCGAATCGAACGCGAAGCGCTCGACACAAACCCTGGCGAAGCGTTCGATCTCCTCGAACGTCAAGATCTCAGAGCGGGGGACCCATTGCATGCCCTCAGCGGGCATGCAGTAGGTGCACCGGAAATTGCAGCGGTCGGTCACCGAGATTCGCAGGTCGCGGACGGTTCGGCCGTGCGGATCGACGAGATCGGTGGGTTCCACGCACTGAACGCTAGCGCCAAGGTCGCCAGCCCCAACCAGCGACCGGCCTGAACCCGCCAGAGCCGAGGTTCAGTCGAGCAGCAGCACCTGAACCTGGCCGCCTGCGGGAACGCCATCGCCATCTGGCACAACCGCCAAAGCGTTGGCCTTGGCCATGGCCCACAACATGTGTGAGCCCTGTCCTCCGGCCGACCTGCCCTGCAGGCGGCCATCGGCGCCGTAGCTCACATGGACGCGCAGGAAATGGGTCTTGCCGTCGGGGCGCCTGTCGAGCGCCTCCGCGGCGACGGCCACCACGGGAGTCGGAATCACTTCGGCCTCGTCGACGCCCATCATCTTTCGCAGGCCCGGACGGCCGAACAGTTCAAATGACACCATGCAAGAGACCGGGTTGCCCGGGAAGCCGAACACCGGCACCCCGCCGACGGTGCCGAACGCAAGCGGCTTGGCCGGCTTGATCGCCACCTGCATCCAGCGCATGTCGCCGATGCGGCTGAGCACCGCCTTCACATAGTCGAAGTCGCCCATGCTGACACCACCCGTGGTCATGACGGCATCGCACTCGGCGACGCCCCGACGCATGACGGCCTCGATGGCTTGTTCGTCGTCGTGCACCAGACCGAGGTCGACACCGATTGCGCCACAGCGCTGCACCAGCGACAAGATCGTGCGACGGTTCGAATCGCGAATCTGACCAGGCTGCAGAGGCGAACCGTCGGCGACCAACTCGTCGCCGGTGCTGACAACCCCTATCCGCGGTCGTGGGTATACGGGCACCGATTCGAGACCCAGCGAGCACAGAACGCCCAGGTGGCCCGCGCTCAGCTGCTCACCCGCTGAGAAGACCAATTCGCCCGGCTTCAGATCGTCGCCAGCAGGGCGCACGTGGTTGCCCTCGGGCACGCTCTCGGTGACATGAACGACGTTCCCGTCGACCGACGTCAACTCGACCATCACCACAGCGTCGGCACCGGGAGGGATGACCGCCCCGGTCATGATTCGCATCGCCTGGCCTTGACCGATGGTGGTGGTCGGGTTGTCGCCGGCCGCCACCGTGCCCACGATCTCGAGATCGCAGGGGGCGTCCGCCACGTCGGAGTACCTCAAGGCGAATCCGTCCATCGCCGTGTTGTCGAACGGCGGAATGGCCACCTCACTGACCACATCGGAGGCCAGAACCATGCCGAGGGCCTCGGAGACGGGCACCACTACGGGGTTCGAGCGCTCGATGAGCGACAGCACGAATTGGCGAGCTTCGTCGAGAGGGATCATCCCGCTGAACCTACAGCCGGTGGTGGGCATCGGGGCAGTCGAGTCAGAGGATGCCTCGACCCTCGAGGATCTTGGCGATGTCGGGGCGGCGCCGCTCCAGCTCGGCCGGATCCTTCACGGGCTGGAACCGGCCATCGACCCCGTTGCGCTCTACGACCACCATGGTCGTCGGCATGAAAGCCGACAGTTCGCCCACCAGGCGCTCGAACTGGACGACGGTCTCGCCATCGACCTTCTTTTCGACCTCGAACCAGGTCAGCGGATGCGGTGAGGTGAGCCGCTCGGCGTCGATTATCAGCGAGTTGGTGTTGACCGCGGGAATCTGGACGTGAGCCAGGGCGGCGGGGACGCGGAAGGCCTCCAAGATCTGCAGGTGGCCATCGACGACGTAGGGAGCGCCGCCGGTTGCGCCTTGTTCGGCCGAGACGACCTCGCAGGTCATCGCGTTGCCGCTGTCTATGTGCAGCCCGATCATCGCGGGGTCGAGGGTGGCCGCGGCATTGTCGACGTTGGTCACGAACAGATACTTGCCCCCGCCCGCCAGGAAACGCTCGAGAAAGCCCGACCGCCTGATGGCGTCGCCCAGGTCGCCATGCCCTGGCGAATAGGGCGACACCTTGCCGTCGGCTCCGCGGAACAGTTGGCCGTCGTGGGTGATACGCAGGGCGATGTTTTGAGGGGCGGTCTCGATGGCGACCCTTTCGGTCGAGAACTCCCTGGCCACCTCCGACAACACCGGGTCGCTCTGGAAGCTGGTCATCAACACCATCGCTATGGGCGAGGCCGCCCGCTGCGACACCAACTCGAGATCCTTGATCTTGGTGTCGACGAAGCGCACTCCGGGCAGCACCTCGGCCAACGCCTTGACCCCGCCACCGAACCTGGTGGCCATGCCGCCGGCCAGCAGCACCACCGCGACCAGACCGGCGTCGATCGCAGCGGCCCCGATCTGGGCCAGGCGAGTCCGTTCAGGGCTACCCGTGGGCGGAAAGCCGATCAGGCTGGACGGATCTGGTGGTTCGACAACACCTTGAACGACATTGCGAGACAGGTCGACTCCACCCTCGACGATCCGCGACCGGAGTTGGTCGAACAGGTCCGCGTCGAACCCATGGCGCGCCAGCATCGTGGCGACGTCGGGCTCGATGTCCAGCCGCGCTGCGAGTGAATCAGCAAGCGCCGTCGTGGTGGTGTCCATTTCGTTCTCCCTCGGCCCGCCGGTCGGGCCCTGTTTCTGATAGTCGACCCGATTTCGACCCACTGGAGTCGACCGGTCGAACGGGTTGCGTCTGCCTACCGATACAATCGGTCGCCGTTCATCGAGACCTGGCTCAAGCGAAGATGCCCACCTACGAATACCTCTGCCAATCCTGCGGTCACCAGTTCGACATCTATCAGTCTTTCTCTGACGACGCACTCACTACTTGCTCCGAATGTGGTGGCGAGTTGGTGAAGGTCTTCGGCAACGTCGGCATCGCCTTCAAGGGAAGCGGCTTCTACAAGACCGACTCGCGATCGGAAAGCTCGAAGAGTTCGTCGGGTTCGTCATCGACCAGCTCGGCACCTGCAACCTCGGGCTCCTCAGACTCGGGTTCGTCTGCCGCGTCTTCGAGTTCGTCCGACTCGGCTTCGTCTGGCTCGGGATCGGCGTCTTCTGGGTCGGCGGGTTCGACATCGTCGACCTCTCCTGCCCCCTGATCGATTTTCGCCCCCACGACCCTTCCCCCACCCAGAACCCGACTTTGGCCCTGACGGCCGGGGAGGTGGTCGCGTGGCGATCGAACACGCACTCGGACGCGACAAGGTTCGCAGATACATCCCGCTCTTGATGGTGCTCGCCATCGCCATCGGGGTCGAGCTCCGTTCGGCGTCGGATCGGCCCGAACAGCAGGCTTCGACAGTCCAGGCGTTCATGCCGACGATCGACCCTGCTCTGCGGCGCCTGGCGTTGCCGTCGGGTTGGGTGTCTGCACCTCACCTGACACCGGGTGACATCGTCGACCTGTACAGCACCGACCCGCTCACCGGAGCGGTCGAGCTCGTGGGCACGGCCCTGGTGGTGGTGGGCAACTCAGACGCGGCACTCGTGGTGGCCGCGCCCCAGCAGACCATCGTGGCGGTGGCTGCCCGAGGGGCCTACGGGCACTTCACCGTCGTCGGCTACTGACCAAGTGGCAGGCGCTGCCGGGCGCTCAAGTCGGCTCGATCGAGGGAATTATCCGTGGGCGCCAGCGCCGCGGCGGATCGCTGTGATGACCGACAACCCGGGCTGCACCCAGCGATTCGACGAATCCAGCGGCATCGACGAAGTGGGGCATCTCGACATAGGCAGCACCGAGGGCCTC
>JAGQSP010000046.1:15211-15597 GCA_020439485.1 Acidimicrobiales bacterium
GCGTCGATCAGGCCCTGCTCGGCCAGCTCGTAGAGGCTCGGCTCGGCCAGGTTGCAACGCATGGGATCGAACGGATGGGGCACGTAGACGATGCCGCCCTGGTCGCGGATGCGCCTGGCCGTCTCAGCCGCGGTGAGGCCCTGTGGCACACGCTCGGTCAGGAACAGGCCGATCACCTCGCCTGTGTGTGTGCGAACCTCCTCGCCCACCACCACCTGGCAAGGCAGTTCGTCGGCAAGTCGCTTGGCACCGTCGATGGCGTGGTGATCGGTGATGCACAACACATCGAGCCCGCACTCGTTGACCGCCTCGAGAACCTCTGCTGGGGTGGTGGTCGAGTCTCCAGACCACATCGTGTGTGTGTGCATGTCGACGCGAACCGTGCC
>JAGQSP010000046.1:15655-18045 GCA_020439485.1 Acidimicrobiales bacterium
TGGGATAGCTGTTCACGAAGCCCCTACTGTTGCGGGCTACGTACCCGGGCGCAACACGCGAACTGCATCGTCAGCGACCCGAGATAGACACCGACTCGACCAGCAGCGGTGCGGTGACGGTGCCTCCTGGCAGCATCTCGACCTCGGCGCCGACCTGGACGATGTCGAACAGCAATCGCTGAATGGTGGTGGCCATGGTGGCCTCGCGAACCGGCTCGCAGATCATGCCGTCTCTGATCATGTGGCCTTGGATACCCACCGAGATGTCGCCACTGATTGCATTTACACCCGAGTGAATGCCGTTGATCGCCTCGATGAGAATCGCTTCGCCCGCATCGGCGAGCAGCTGTTGCGTGGTGGACGAGCCTGGTTCCATCCGCAGCGCCTGGTAACCCACCGACGGGGTCGACCGCGACGAGCGAACCGCCGAAGCCGTCGAGCTGGTTCCCGCACGTCTGGCCGACTCGCTGTGATAGAGGAACCGGTCGAGGCGCCCCGAGTCGATCAAGACGTTGGGTCTGGTGGCCAAACCCTCGCCGTCATGAAGGTCGGCGGCCAAGCTGGAGGGATCGGTGGGGTCATCGACCAGCGTCAGCGCCTGCGAAGCCACGAGATCTCCGAGCCGGTCGGCAAACGGTGAACGGCCGCGATTGACCCGGTCGCCGGACAGGGTGCCTGCGACGATGCCCATCAACGACGCCGTCACCCGCGGGTCGAACACCGCTGCCATGCGGCCCGACGCCGGCTTGGAGGCCCCCAACATCGAAACCGCTCTTTCGACCCCATCGCGCGCGGCGCGCCCTATGTCGAGCAAACCGGGCGCTCGGGCTGCGTCGACCCCCGAACCGATCTGGGTCTCGGAGCCATCTCGGGCCAGTGGAGACACCGCGACCGAACACGAACCACCATCGGACCAGACGTCGATCCCTTCGGTGCTGACCACCGCAGCCTCGCCCCAAGCGTCGGAGAACGCGGCAACCCGAACTCCCTCGATCCGCGAATCGAGCGAACGCGCCAACCTCTCGACCTCGATGGCCATGTCGATGCGCTGCTGATCTGTTAGCAGGGTCAGCGACGGGTCCAACAGCCCGAAGGCCGGCAGCGAGACGCCATCGGGTGAGACCAGGCCCACGAACGGATCGGGTTCGGCCAGCGAGGCGTTCTCGCGCGCCTCGTCCAGCATCGCCAGTGCAATCTCGAGATCGGCCGCACCAGCGGATGCGAACCCTTGGCGTGAGTCGAACACCACCCGCACGCCAACACCTGCCGAGCTGCCCGACTTGAGCGACTCGACCCGACCCTCGTGGGCCCTGACGGTGGTGGACCGGCCCCTGGCCGCATAGACCTCGACCTGCTCGCCTGGTCGGGCCCTGGCAACTACAGACCGAGCCAGCTCGGTCAGCTCACTCATCGACCACCCACGCTGACACCCTCGATCGCCAGGCTGACGCCCGCCGCGGTGCCAGGGACGCGCTCTATGTCCGAGCCGACGGCGATGGTGTCTTGCAGCATCCGCTGCAGCGTCGAGCCGATCGTGAACTCGCGCACAGGCTCGGCCAGTTCGCCGTTGCGGATGCGGACGCCTTCCGCGCCGGTGCTGAAGTCTCCCGACACGGGGTTGACTCCAGAGTGCAGACCAGACACAGATCCGATCAAGATGCCTTCGCCGATGCTGCGATAGATGTCTTCGGGGCTCTGCTGACCCGGCGTCAGGGCGAGAGCTCGGCAACCAACACCAGGAATCGACGCATGCCCGCCTCTGACGGCATTGCCTGTCGACTTGGTGCCGACGCGCGCCGCCGACGAGGCGTTGTGGACATATCCCCTGAGCGTGCCTGCGCCGATCAGCACGTTGCGCCTGGAGGCGATCCCCTCACCGTCGAAGGCACTGGCAGCGAAGGCTTCGGGGTCTGTGGGATCGTCGACCAGGGTTATCAACGAACTGGCGACCTCTTGGTCGAGGCGGCCGGCGAACAACGACCGCCCCTTGTTGACCGCCTCGCCCGACAGTGTCGACCCGATGATCCCGAGAAACATCGAGGTCACCAGCGGGTCGAGCACAACGGTGCAACGGGTCGAGTCGGGTTTGGTGGCTCCGAGCATTCGCGTCGCCCTGGTGGCAGCCGCAGCCGCGGCCGCCTCGATGTCGAGGGCACCGGGACCGCGCCCGACCGACCACCCGAAGCCGACCTGAGCTCCTGCGGTGTCGGTGGCCAGCGCAAAGGTGCTGAGCCCGGCCCTGGTGGCCCGGCTCTCGACGGCGATGCCCGTGGTCGAGGCCAGAGCGGCTTCGCCGATGGCATCGAAATAGTCGGCCGACTCGATGCCCGTGATCCTGGAATCGGAGCGCCGCAGGGCGGCTTCGAGTTCGAGCGCCATCTGCACCTTGT
>JAGQSP010000046.1:18105-18970 GCA_020439485.1 Acidimicrobiales bacterium
GGACCGGCCAACACCAGCCACGGATCTGGGCTGGCGAACTCGGCGTTGTCGCGCGCCGCGTCGAGGGCCTCGGCCACCGCAGCGGGCTCGAGGCTGCCTGCGTAGGCGAAACCCTGGCGGCCGTCGACCACGACGCGCACACCAACGCCCAGCGACTCGGCCGACGAGAGCGACTCGACCTGGCCTTCGTATGCCCTGATCTCGGTCGAGCGCGAGCGGGCCACATAGGCCTCGACCCCCTCGCCGTCGCGAGCGCGCGACACCACCCCTGCAGCGATGTCGAGCAGGTCTGGTGAGCCGGCCGTCACGCTGCGGTACCGCCCACGGTCAGTCGGCTGACCCGCAACGTCGGCTGACCGTCGCCCACGGGCACGCCCTGACCGTCCTTGCCGCAAGTGCCGGGGTGACCCATCTCGAAGTCGTTGCCCAGCGCATCGATGTCCATCAGCACCTGGGGGCCGTTGCCGATCAGGTTTCCCTCACGGAGCGGTTCGGTGATCTTGCCGTCCTCGATCAGATAGGCCTCGAGCATTCCGAATACGAAGTCGCCCGTGGCCGTGTTCACCTGGCCGCCACCGAGCTGGGCTACATAGACGCCGTAGGGGGTTTGGGCGACGATCTCGTCGGGATCCTCGACACCGTTCAGAACGTAGGTGTTGGTCATGCGCACCATCGGCAGATGTTGATAGCTCTGCCTGCGGCCGTTGCCCGACGGTGCTCGCCCTTCGGCCCTGGCCCGGATGTGATCCCACATGTAGTCGGTGAGTACCCCGTTTTCGATGAGGGTGTTGCGCGCCCCGGGATGGCCCTCGTCGTCATAGGTGAAATGGCCCCACTCGCGAGCCATCGTGGCGTCGTCGACCAG
>JAGQSP010000510.1 GCA_020439485.1 Acidimicrobiales bacterium
TCCCACTGGGGCCCCAACAGTTCGGTGGGACCCAGCACCAGCCGGTCGAGGGCATCGGTGGCCTTGGCACCTGCCAATGCCTGGACAGATCGCCCGACCGCAGCGGTGACCACCATCGCCTGCCCCACCGGGCTGGCGCCGTGGGCGGTGGCGGCGGCGGGCACATGGTCGTCTTGTGCGCCTAGCAGCAGCCCGACGGCGCCGTCGTGATGCAGCTGGCCGTCGACCCACATCTGGGTGGTCTGGGCTGCACCGGCCGAGATCGTGCCGCCAGCGATGCGCAGGTGCGAGTGCCTTCCGTGCAGCGCGCCCACCACGGCTTCGAGGGCAAAGTCTGGCGCGGCCAACACGAAGGCCGCGTCGGCGTGTTCGAGCTGCACCGACTCGACGCCGCGCATCGCCCGCTCGCCGCCGGGCGCACCCGTTGGTTCGAGGCTTAGATGGAAAGGTGTCGCCGCCGAGGTGATCGCCGCCCACACGCTGATGGCCGGCGTGTTCTCGACGACCCGTCCGTTGCCGATGACCGCAGATGCGCTGGCGCCGACCGTCACGCCGACGCCGGCCAGATCTCGAACCGCCGAGCAGATCGGGGCCAACAGGCCCGCGTGGGCGCCGGCCACCAGCACCACGGCGGCGTCGGGCGAGTCGCCCAGCGTGTCGAGCAGTTCGCCCACGATCTCGCCGGCGGCGGTGGGGGCGTGAGGGTGGGTCGATAGCGACGACGCAAACCTCATCGCGGCCGTGTCAGGGCGCAGGGGTGACGGTCAGGGGAACGATGGTGGCAGGTCCAGCGTCGATCTGGCAGTGCGCCTCGATGGTGCCGGGCTCATCGAACGTCAGCTCGGCACGCACCAGGCGATAGTTGAACTTGCCGGGCTCGACCTGCAGGGGCTGGCGGTTCTGGGCCACCATCTCGAGCTCGCCGTCGGCGCCCGGCCTCATGAACTTGACCACCAGTGCGCCCATGCCCTTGTGATCGGCCGGGCATCGCACCAACACCAGCAGATGGGGTTCGAGGGTCACCGGGAACGGGCCCGGCGCCGAGGTGGAGAAATAGACCCCTCCGAGGTCCAGGCGGGCCGAGCCCGACGGGCTCTGGCGCATGTCGAAGTTCTCCACGAAAAGGGCTGAAACGATCTCCACCTGTCACAGGCTAGCCAGCCGATCCGCGCGTCACGGTGCCTACATTTCGACCCAAAGCTCATGCCGGAACCTCATGGATGTGGCCCGCGGAGCCGAAGGAGGCTCGTGTGGGTTAGTGGCTCTGGAAGTGATACGCGGGTGAAGCGTCCGCGGCGCAGCAAGCTCCTGCTGGGAGCCGCGGTCGCGTGTGCGTCGCTGGCAGCTTCGTTGGGCATTGCCGCTGCCAGCCCCGAGGCCGAGTCGGCCCCGGTGGTGAGCACCAACCCGCGAGTGCAGCCCGAGGGGCTACACAACGAACTAGTCGACGTGGTGGGCGATATCGGCGAGGCGCTGGTGATATCGCGCTGAGCCCTAGGCCGGTTTGCCCTCTATCCACACACCCACCACCGAGTGGTTCGGATCGAGGGCGACCAGGTCGCCTCGGCGACCAGCGACGATGGCGCCACGGTCTGCCAACCCCATTAGTGCGGCGGGGTTGGTGGACGTGGCCATCGTCGCAGTGACCGGGTCGGCGCCCGCCAACAGCAGGTTGCGAAAGCAGCCGTCCATGGTGACCGTGCTTCCGGCGATCGTGCCGTCGGGCAGGCGGGCCGGCTTGCCGCCACCACCGTCGCGAAGTCCGGATTTCAGGTGGGCCACCGAGTCGGTGACGGCGATGATCGCCTGGTGGGGTTTGCACCGCAGCGCCATCTGCACCGCCCGCATCGACACATGGTGAAGGTCGATTATGACGCTGGCGGCGACGCCGTCGGTTGTCAGCGCCCAAGCCGCCACGCCCGGCTCGCGATGGCTGACGCCGGTCATGGCGTTGAACAGGTGCGTCACCAGCGAGGCTCCGGCCTGGCGCACAGCATCGAGGCGGTCGTCCTTGGCGGCGGTATGGCCGATGGCAACCCGCACGCCACGATCCACCAGCACCCGCGTGGCCTCGACCGCGCCCTCGGCTTCGGCGCCCAGGGTCACCAGCTTGACGATCGGGGGCAGCGACGCGACGAATCGTTGGTCGACCGGCTGGATCAGGTGAGTGGGGTGAGCACCGGGCCTTTCGCCCAGGAACGGCCCCTCCAGATGCACCCCGGCGATGTCCGCCACCAGCGGCGACCAGGGCTCGGCGGCACGGTCTGCAGCCGCCTGGATGCGCTCGAGGATGGGCATGTATTCGTCGATGGCGCGGGTGGTGACGGTGGGAAGCCAGGTAGTGGTGCCCGTCGACAGCTGGGCGCGGCCGATCTCGTCCCACTGCTGATCCGTGGTGGCCGACGCCACGTTCACGGCACCAACGCCGTTGACCTGCAGGTCGACGAAACCAGGCACCAGGGTCACGTCGGGGACCGAGCCGTGCGCAGGCCTCACCACGGCTATGCGCCCATCGCGTATCTCGACGGCGGCGGGCCCGACGATGCCGTGTGGTGTAACGACCCTTCGGGCGCGCAGTGAGGTGTCGGCCATCCCAGAACGCTACCTTCGTGCGGGTGAGCAGCCCTACCGACACACCCTCCGACCCTCTGGTTTCGGCCTCTGCGCAGCGGTCTACCTACACACTTTCCGAGGCCGAGTCCAAGCGTCTGTTGGCCGGCCACGGAGTGCCCATCGCACCCGAGGCCGTGGTCGACGACCCCGAGGCCGCCGTGGTGGCTGCAGCAGGCCTCGGGTTTCCGGTGGTGGCCAAGCTGTGCGGCGATTCGATCGCACACAAGACCGAGCGAGGCCTGGTGCGTCTGGGCCTGGTCGACTCGGCAGCGGTGCAGGCCGCGGCCGGCGAGCTGTTGTCGCTGGCCACCGTTGACGACGGCCCTGTGCAGGTGCTGGTGGCACCCATGATCAAGGGAAGCCGCGAGTTCATCGCCGGGCTGCACAACGACCCGGTGTTCGGGATGACGGTGATGTTGGGTGTGGGTGGCGTGCTGGCCGAGGCCATCAAGGACGTTTGTTTCCGGCTGGTGCCTATCTCGGAGAGCGACGCCAACGAGATGATCGACGACTTGCGTTCGCAGGCGCTGCTTGGCCCCTTCCGCGGCGAGCCCGAGGTCGACCGCGCATCGCTGGTCGCCGTATTGATGGGTCTGTCGGCTGCGGCCCAGGCCGACCAGCGCATCGTGTCTGTCGACCTGAACCCCCTGATCATCGCAGACGGCCGGCCCGTGGCCGTCGACGCGCTGGTCGAACTGGCCGCCGAAACGGGCGAAGGGAGCGCACAGCGATGATCGGTGCAGCGCATTTCAAAGCACTGTTCGAGCCAGAGGGCGTCGTCGTCGCCGGGGCATCGACCCATCCGGGCAAGTTCGGCTTCGTGTCGTTGCACAACCTGCTGCGCGCCGGCTATTCGGGCCGCGTGTATGCCACCAACCTGGCGGGCGAAACGGTGCTGGGAATCGAGACGGTGCCGTCGCTGGCCGACCTGCCAGACGGTTCGTTCGACCTGGTGTTCGTTTGCACCCCGGCCAAGACCAACCTCGAGTTGCTCGAACAGGCCCACGCCAAGGGGGCCAAGGCCCTGTTCCTCACTTCGGCGGGCTACGGAGAGGCGGGCGCCGAGGGTCTGGCCGCTCAGCGCGCCCTGGTGCAGCGCGCCGACGAACTCGACATGTTGGTCGCCGGGCCCAACGGCCAAGGAGTTGTGTCTACACCCGTCGATCTGTGCGCCCAGATCGTTGCCCCCTACCCGCCCAAGGGCAACATCGGCATCGCCAGCCAGTCCGGCAACTTCGTCAGCTCGTTCATGAACTACGCCAACGCAACCGGCATCGGCATCAGCCGCGCCGTTTCGGCCGGCAACGCCGCCCAGGTCACCGTTCCCGACTATCTCGACTTCTATGCCGACGATCCGGCCACCTCCGTTGGTCTGGCTTATGTCGAGGGAATCTCGGACGGGCGAGGCTTCTACGAGCGCATCCGGTCCATCGCCCAGCGCATGCCGCTGGTGTTGGTGAAGGGCGGTGCCACCGAGGGAGGGGCCTCGGCCGCGGCCAGCCACACCGGTGCCCTGGCCGCCGACGATGCCGTGTTCGACGGCATGGTCCGCCAGGCGGGTGCGGTGCGCGCCCCCACCGTCGAGTCGGCCTACGAGATCGCAGCGACATTCGCCACCCAGCCACTGCCGAAGGGCCCGCGCACTTGCGTGTTGACCACGGCCGGCGGGTGGGGTGTGGTCACCGCCGATGCCATCTCGAACTCGTCGCTCGAGTTGGCCCAGCTTCCCGACGACCTGGTGGCGGCGATCGACCAGCACCTGCCACCACGCTGGAGCCGTGGAAACCCGGTCGATCTGGCAGGCGGAGAGACCCGCGACACCATCCCCGAGGTCATGCGGCTGATCGCCGAACACCCCTCGATCGACGCCATCGTGTACCTGGGGTTGGGCATCCAATCGAACCAGGCCGAGTTCATGAAGACCGGCCGTTTCTATCCCGATCATGGCCTCGAGCGCATCGTCGACTTCCACGAACGCCAAGACGCCCGCTACGCACAGGCCGCGGCCGACATCAGCGCCCAGACCGGCAAGCCCATTCTGACGGCGACCGAACTGGCCATGTCCAACCCCGACAACCCGGGCCCGGCCACGGTCAGAGCCACTGGACGAGTCTGTTATGCGTCGGCGAACCGTGCGGTAACGGCCCTCGACGCCATGTGGAGACACGCCAAACGCAGGGCCTGAAACACCCGTGGCGCTCGGCATCGGTGGCGGGCGCCAGGGGTTGCCAGATGGTACCTATGGCGGTGTGAAACCGGCTTGGGTGCATAGGGCTGTCTACGCGGCGGGCTCGGCGTTGGTCGCGGGCCTGCTGATCGCTCCGATACCCAACCTCATCTCGGCCAGGCAGGCGGCCAACGAGGCCGACCTGGCCGCCGCCACGAACATCGTTCAGAACCTCGCCGAAGGCGCAGACACCGATCAGGTCGAAATAGACGGCGACCTGCTGACCGTGCGCCGGGTCGCCGAGCGGCTCGCCGTGCCGGTGCGCGAACGAAACATCGAATCGACCGAGGGTTCGGTCGTGGCCGACTATCCCGAGCCGGCATGTCTGGTGGTCAGCATCGACGGCATCGCCACCGTGTCGGTTGGTACCACCGACGCCTTGATCCCAGCGTCGGTACAAAAGCTGCTGACGGCGGTGGCCGCGCTGGAGGTGATCGGGCCCGAAACCACGTTCACGACCCGGGTCGAAGCGACCGCAGCTCCGTCGGCCGATGGCGTGGTCGCCGGCGACCTCGTTGTCGTCGGTGGTGGCGACCCGGTGATGGCCGAACGCGAGTATGCCGACTCCTATAGCCGCCAACCCCAGGTGCTGACCGACATAGGGGTTCTGGCCGATGCAGTGGCAGAAGCCGGCGTGACCCGCATAGAGGGTGACCTGCGGGTCGTCGACGACCGCTACGACACCATCAGGTACGTCGAGTCGTGGCCCGAGCGCTACTTCGACCAGCACAACTCTGGACCCATCGGGGCCTTGACGGTGAACGACGGCTTCGTCGCATGGGACCCACAACGGGTCGAGGCCGACAATCCTGCCGTCTACTTCGGTGAGGTGTTCAGACGCTTGTTGGCCGAGAGGGGTGTGGTGATCCAGGGCGCCGTCAGGTACGGATCAGACTCGGCGGCTGTCGCCGAGATCGCCTCCGTTCAGAGCCCTCCGCTGGCCGAGATCGTTCAGGGCATGTTGCGCGAGTCAGACAACAACACCGCCGAGGCACTGCTGAAGGAGATCGGGTTTGTTTCGGAGGGCACTGGTTCGACAGCGGCGGGAGCGAGTGTGGTCGAACGGGTCGTCAGCGCCAGGGTGGCTGACGCATCACAGCTGGTCGTGGTCGACGGGTCGGGGCTGGATCGGGGCAACAGGGTGACCTGCGCCATCTTGGTGACGCTCCTCGACCAGGAGGGCCGCCACTCGGTGATAGGTGACGGGCTGGCGGTTGCCGGCCAATCGGGCACGCTGGGGCACCGGTTCACCGACACCCAGGTGGCCGGGCGCCTTCACGCCAAGACTGGTCTGTTGAACAACGTCAACGGTCTGGCAGGCTTCGTCGAGACGCTCGACGGCAACACGGTCACCTTCGCCCAATTGCTCAACGGGATACCGCTGAACAGCCGTCTGGGAATCGAGCTGCAGGAAGACCTCGCCGCGCAATTGATAGAGATCGCTGCGGGGCCGGGGTTGGAGGAACTGGTTTCTCGGGCCAGGCTTGACCCATGACCGACACCAGCCCAACTCCGATGTTTCCCCTCGGAGCGCTGCTGTTGCCGGGCGCAGTATTGCCGTTGCACGTGTTCGAGCCGCGCTATCGCGACCTCACGGCCTTCTGCATCGAGAACCAGACCCAGTTCGGAGTGGTGCTGATAGCGAAGGGCCACGAGGTCGGCGGGGGAGACATCCGCCACGAGATGGGTTGCCTGGCCCGCATCGACCAGGCCGCACAAACCCCCGACGGCCGGTGGGGACTGCTGTGCGTGGGAACGCAGCGCATCAGGGTTCTCGAATGGCTCGACGACGATCCATACCCTCAGGCGCTCGTCGAGACCGTCAGCTTGCCCCGCTTCGATGCCGAGGGGTCGCCCGAGACGGTCGAGCGAGTCGAGGCCCTGAAGGTGCTGTTGCGACGGACGTTGGCCCTGGGTTCTGAGGCCGGGCTGCAGTTGGCGCCCGCCACCATCGATCTACCCGACGACCCGGTCGAGGCCGTGTGGCGCGTGGGCGAGGTGGCTCCCATATCCCAGCAGGACCGCTATGAGCTTCTGGTCAGCGACGATTGGGACGACCGCGTCGAGCTGCTGTTCCGCACCATTGCCGGTGCGCGCGAAATCATCGAGTTCCGACTCAAAAGCAGTGCGGGCGAAGACTTCGGCGCCTGAAGGGCCCGCGCGCGTGGCATGCTGACGCCGTGGCAAATGAGGAACAGAACGGACTGGTGGGCGAGGCCAAGGATCTCTTCAAGCTCGTCCAGGACTATGCCAAACAAGAGACGGTAGAGCCGCTCAAGGGCCTGGCCCGCTACGTCGGCTTCGGTGTTGCCGGATCTCTCATGATGACCATAGGTCTGGTGCTGTTGGTTCTGGCCGGGTTGAGAGCACTGCAGACACAAACCGGCTCGGCCCTCGATGGCAACTGGTCGTGGGCTCCGTACCTCATCATGGTCGTGGTTGCAGCACTGATCATCGGGTTGGCTGCGCGTGCCATCGTCCGCGACCCCAACTCCGACTCGCAGGAGGCATGAAGTTGAGCAAGAAGAAGCAGGACGCGGCCGTCGAACCTTCCGACAAGATCACCCGCGACGATCTCGAAGCCAAGTTCCGCCAGATCACCGGCGAGGTCAACGAAAAGGCCCAGACGATGACCAAGGTCGGCATGGCCGCAGGCGCTGCCGCTCTGATCGCCCTGCTGATCATGGTGTTCCTGGTCGGGCGGTCGAAGGGTCAAAAGAAGACCACGGTTGTCGAAATCGTGCGGGTTTGACGTTGTCTCAGAGGCATTGACGTGAAGAAGCTCATAGCCGGTCAGGCGGCAAAACAGTTCCGGCGCCTCGGCGACACCGGCCTCAAGAGAGGTGCGGGTGGCAACGGCGTGTGGCTTGGCATCTGGTTGGTGGTCGGCGGCATCCGTTTGATGTCCAGACTGGGTGCCCGCAAGCGAGAGGTGGTGTTCAGTCGGGTGCTAGAGCCCGGCGAGACCCTCAACATCGCCCACCTGCTCGAAGACATGAAGGGTCGGCCAACAAGTTGACCGACACGCCACCCGCGGGCCCCAGGCCCTTCGCCGAGGGTGAGCGGGTGCTGCTGGTCGACTCCAAACAGCGCCGCTACCTCCTAAACCTCCAGCCGGGCGCGCAGTTCTCGAGCCATGCGGGCGTCATCTCCCACGACGCCATCATCGGGGCCCACGAGGGCATAGAGCTGCGCACCAACTCCAACGCCAAATATCTGGCGTTGCGCCCCACACTGGTCGATCACGTCCTGAAGATGCCTCGGGGCGCTCAGGTCATATATCCCAAGGACATCGGGCCGATCCTGGTGCTGGCCGACATCTTCCCAGGTGCGCGCGTGCTCGAGAGCGGCGTCGGATCTGGTGCGCTGTCCACCGCCCTGCTGCGCGCTGGCGCCCACGTCACCGGCTACGAGATCCGCGACGAGTTCGCCGATGTCGCCAGGTCGAACGTCGCCGGGTTCCTCGGAACCGAGGCTCTCGAGCGCTACGACGTTCAACTCAGATCGATCTACAAGGGCATCGACGGTGGCCCTTACGACCGCATCGTGCTGGACCTGCCCGAGCCATGGCACGTTGTCGAACACGTCGAGGCCGGTCTGGTGCCAGGCGGCATCATCTGCGCCTACACGCCCTCGATAGTGCAGGTGACCCAGTTTCGCGAGGCACTCGACGCATCGCGGTTCACGATGATCGAGACCACCGAGGTACTTCATCGGGGCTGGTATGTAAACAAACTGGCCGTTCGTCCCGATCATAGGATGGTGGCCCACACCGGTTTCCTGACCCACGCCCGCTTCCTGGGTGCGTGAGAATTGATGTCATGAGGACGCGGTATTGACCGTTCTCGACCTGCTGGTCGTCTTGTTCGTCCTGTCGGCCGGCTTCGGCGGCTACCGGGCGGGCTTTGTCGCGCGCCTCAGCGGCTGGGCCGGCTTGCT
>JAGQSP010000511.1 GCA_020439485.1 Acidimicrobiales bacterium
AATGGCGCCGTCATGGCTCCGACAATACGCACCTGCCGAGCGACGGACCCAACGACCGGCCTATCAGAACAGCCACATGATCAGCTGAACCAGGCGCCACAGCAGGTAGGCCGCGGTGAGCAGCACGATCATCTTGAAGTGCCAAGGTGCCTTGCGGGCCGGCTCGCCGGATGGCAGCGGCGGGTCACCCTCGCCAGGCACAACCTGCCCGTCGCAGAAAGGGCAGTGACCCTGGTCGGACAGCGACGTCGGGGTCAGGTAGCGGTCGCACTGCTCGCACCAGGCCATCGCCGGAAAGCTACGGAGCTTTCGCTTCAGTGACAACCACCAAGCCGCCGATGACACGGCCATGTTCGATTCTGTGATCGCAAGCTCGGACGACCCGACCTCTCCCAGCCACCCTCGGCTGAACACCGTTGCCGAATACATCGCCCGGCTCGATCACATGCTGGTCCGCAAGCCGTCTAGCACCGACATCGTGGCCTCGGCAATGATCGAGGCCACCCGCACCGAAGATTCGCCCTTGAGCGCGTCCCAACACGAAGCGCTAGGCACGTCGATTGTCGAGCGCATGGCTTCGATGCTCGACATCGCGGACACCATCGCTGTGTCGGCGACCGGCAGGTTCATGATCCTGATCGAGAACGTCGAGTCGAAGACCGCCCTGGTGGGTCAGGTGGCCGCACTTGGCGACGCCATTGCGCGCCCTCACCTGGTCACTGGCACGCCCGAGGCGTTCAACGTTCGCATCGCGCTCGCCTTCGCCGACTCGAAGACCAGGTCGGCGACCCTGCTGATGCGCCAGGCGCGGATGACGCTGGGCCTGACACCCGCGGGTGCGCTCGAGATCTATTGCGGCGACGAGCATTCCACCCGCATCAACAGGTCAGAGCTGAAGGCAGACCTGGTCCGTGCCCTGCGCGACGACCAACTCGATGTCGTGTACCAGCCGGTTCTGGACGTACACAGCGGCGAGATGGTGGGGTTCGAAGCCCTGATGCGCTGGCATCACCCGACCAGGGGTGTCATCGGCCCCATGACGTTCCTGCCGATAGCCGACGAGTTGGGGTTGGTGCCCGACATGGGCAGATGGCTCATCGACCGCGCTGCGGCCCAGCTGCGGATGTGGGACCTGGACTATCCCTCCTCGAAGCTGAACATGGCCGTCAACATCTCGAAGGCCGAGTTGAACGACCACGGTCTGGCCAACTCGATCGAACGTATCTGCCGACGTCGTTCGGTAAGCCCCGAGCGCTTCGTGCTGGAGGTTTCCGAACGCTCGATAACCGACGCGGCCGCTCCCCTGCTTGCCGCCCTGTCCAGAACGGGCGCCCACATCGCGCTAGACGACTTCGGAACCGGCAGCCGATCGCTGGCCGAGCTGCAGGAAATGCCCATCGACCTCATCAAGATCGACAGGGCCGTCATGGCCAAGCTCGACAGGAGCGACGACGAGAACGTCGCAGGGTCGATCGTCGAGCTGGGCAAGCTGCTGGGCGTGCCGCTGGTGGCCGAAGGGGTCGAGCGGCCATCGCAGGCCGCGCTGTTGACGCCCTACGGCTTCGACTATGCCCAGGGGCACCTGTTCGCCCGCCCCATGACCGCGGCCGCGGCCGACGCCCTGTTGGCCCAGGCCATCGCCCAGAGCTGGCGTATCGAGGCGCCGGCAGCGGTGATTCTGGACTGGTGACCCACGGGTTCACCCGCACCGGCGGCTAGCCGCGGCGGCGAACCCTCATCTTCACCGGCGCATT
>JAGQSP010000512.1 GCA_020439485.1 Acidimicrobiales bacterium
GGCGCGATCATCACCGAGCAGATCTTCCGCATCAATGGTCTCGGCGCCCTGCTGATCACCTCCATCGGCCAAAACGACGTCCCGATGGTTCAGACGCTGACCTTCATGTTCGCTGTGCTGATCGTCGTGTTCAACATCATCAACGACGTTCTGATCGGCTTCCTGGATCCGAGGATTCGTTATGACTGACCTGAACGAACGTCCCTCACATGTCGAGGACGCCGTCGGCGAAACCGAAGGCGGTGGTCCGGTTGTCGACGTCGCCGTCGAGCGGGCATCACTGGGCGAGCACCGATCGTTGTGGGGAGACGTCTGGCGACAGTTCCGCCGGCACAAGGGTGCGGTAATCGGTTTGGCGGTGCTGACGATCATCGTCGTCGGTGCCGTCCTGGGGCCTTGGCTCTATGGCGTCGACCCCTTCGCCGTCGATGTGCCCAGTCGAAACCAGGGCGCTTCATGGGCGCATCCGATGGGCACAGACAACGTCGGTCGCGACGTCATGGCGCGTGTGCTGCTGGGCGGGCGGATATCGCTGGCGGTCGGCTTCTCGGCGATGCTCGTCGGGCTGCTGGTCGGCACCGCGGTGGGTGTTCTCGCCGGGTTCTTCCGCTGGCTCGATGGCCCGCTGATGCGCTTCACCGACCTGTTCCTGGCTCTCCCGTTGCTGCCGCTGCTGCTGGTCGTGGTGGTCTTCTTCCGCGAGCCGTTGACCGAACGCTTCGGCGACAACATGGGCGTGTTCATTTTGATGGTCACGGTCATCGGGTTGACCAGCTGGATGCAGACGGCCCGCGTGGTGCGAGGCGATGTGCTGGCCATCAAGGAGGAAGAGTTCGTCCAAGCGGCGCGCTCGATAGGCACCCGTCAGCGGCGGTTGATCACCCGCCACATCGTGCCCAACGTGTTGAGCCCGGTGATCGTCGCCGCCTCGCTGGGCGTGGCCAATGCGATCCTGACAGAGTCGGCGCTGTCGTTCCTGGGCCTGGGATTCCCCGAGAAGTTCCCCACGTGGGGCCGGCTGCTGTTCGAGGGCAAGGACTATCTGGCGATCAACGCCTCAAGGGTCATCTGGCCGGGTCTGATGCTGTCGTTGACGATGATGAGCGTCAACTTCATCGGCGACGGCCTTCGTGACGCCCTCGACCCGAAGTTGCGTTCGAAGGGTTGAGTTCGAGATTGCGCCGCTGGAGCACTACTCGGCGGTAACATGGCGGCACCCGCGCCAGGAGATACGACTTTCTGGCGCACCATCAACATGGAGGGACCAACCATGAGCAAAGGGCTCTTGAAGCTCCTTGCGCTGCTATTTGCCTTCTCGATGATCGCCGCGGCTTGCGGCGACAGCGACGAAGACAGTGGTGACGACGAGGGCGCAACAACCACTACCGAGGCCACCGATGATGGTGGCGACGAGACCACCGACACGACGGCGGCTCCTGACGACACCACCGACACCACCGAAGACGGTGGTGAGCCGATGGCCGAGACCGTCGCCTACGGCAACGCCCAGGAGTTCTCCAACTACAACAACGGCCTTGCGTCGTCGAACTCTGTCAAGAACGGCATCGTGCTCAACGAGATCCTTCCCGATCCGTTCTACTTCGCCGGTCCCGGTGGCGGCCTCGTCATGGACGAGGAGCTGATGGACGCCGTCAACGTCCTCAGCACCGACCCGCAGGTGATCGAGTACGTCGTCAACGCCGACGCTGCTTGGTCCGATGGCAACCCCATCGACTGTGACGACTTCTACTTCGCGTGGAAGGCCTACGACGGCACCCAGCTCGAGCTCGACGAAAATGGCGAACCCGCCGTCGACGAAGAGTCCGGCGCAGAGATCCAGCTGTTCCAGGTCACCGGCAACACCGGCTTCGACGTCATCGAGTCGGTCGATTGCTCCGACGATGGCAAGACCATCACCATGACCTACAGCGACGTCTTCGCCGACTGGCGTGCGACCTTCACCGGTCTGATGCCCGCTCACGTCATCGCTGCCCAGGCTGGTGTCGACGACGTTGTTGCCGCCTTCGACAACAACGACCGCGCTGGCATCGAGGCCATGGCCGAGTTCTTCAACAACGGCTGGTCGATGAACCCGGGCGAGCTGCTCCCCGCCGAGCTGATCCCGTCTGGTGACAAGCTCATGCTCGACAGCTGGGAAGCCGGCTCGAGCATCACGCTCGTCCCGAACCCCAACTACTGGGGCACCCCGGCCAACGGCCCGGTCGTGATCCGCTACATCGCTGAAGAGGCTCAGGCCCAGGCTCTCGCCAACGGCGAGATCCACGCCATGGATCCCCAGCCCACGCCTGACCTTCTGGCTCAGCTCCAGGGCATCGACAACGCGGTTGTCGAGTCGGGCTCGCAGTTCGTCTGGGAGCACTTCGACTTCAACTTCAACAACCCGAACCTGGCCATCCGTGAGGTCCGCGAGGCCTTCGCTCTGTGCCTGCCCCGTCAGCAGATGGTGTCGAACCTGATCGTTCCGCTCGATCCCGGCGCAACCATCCTCAACAACCGCTTCAACCAGCAGTTCGAGGATGCCTACGTCGATGCTTCGGGTGGCGCCTTCGACAACGTCGACCTCGAAGCTGCTCAGGCCCTGCTTGACGCTTCGGGCGTGGCTCAGCCCGTCGACATCCGTCTCGGCTGGTTCGACAACGGCGGCAACGCCCGTCGTACCGACCAGGTTGCTCTAACCATCCAGAGCTGCAACCAGATCGGCTTCAACGTCATCGACTCCGGCTCGGAGACCTTCTTCGATGTCGAGCTCGCTGCCAGCGACTGGGATGTCGCCATGTTCGCATGGGCCGGCAGCCCGCTGAAGACCGGCTCGTCCGAGACCTACCGCACCAACGGTGGCCTCAACTTCACCGGCTACGGCAACCCTGACGTCGACGCACTGCTCGACGCCATCAACACCGAACTCGACGCCGCCACTCAGGCCGACCTGGCCAACCAGGTCGACGCCATCCTCTGGGAAGACCTGGTCACCATCCCGGTGTTCAGCTTCCCGGGCGTCGTCGCCTACGTCGACAACATCTCGGGTGTTGTCTTCAACCCGTCGCAGAACGGTCTGACCTGGAACGCCAGCTCCTGGTCAGTGATGTAGCCATAGTGCTAGACACTTGACGTCGTGCGCCGGGCCGCACTCC
>JAGQSP010000513.1 GCA_020439485.1 Acidimicrobiales bacterium
GGCCCAAGACGCCTTCTTCTTCGGGTGGACCTTTGCCATACGCATCGACGCAGGCGAACTAGAGGCGTCGCGTGTGTCGCTAGCACTCGACTCGTCGGTGGCCGGCCTCGAGATGTGGGATGGCACCGACTGGATTCCCGTCGACATCGCCGAAAGGGGCAATGTCACCATCGGGATCTTGCCGCAGGCGCTGATCGACGGGGTCGTCTACGCGAGGTCGACGGTGGTCGAGAGCTGGCCGGTGAGGCCTGGTGTCACGGCGATGGTGGGCGAGGCCGAGGTACCCGAGACCCGCGAGGTCGGCGACGTGCTGAGCCGCTGGGACGGCGGCGGCTTGATCGACCCCGGAATGGGTGGCTTCGCCGAGCTGTCCGAGTCGTTCGAGGTGCAGCTCGAAGAGGGTGAGCAGAGCTTCGAAGGCGACCTGTTCGGACCCGAGTACGACGAGTACCGCGTGCAGCTGAACGAGGGTGACGAGCTGGGAATCCGGCTGAGGGCCGACCACGACTCGCTGCTGTGGGTTCAAGGGCCAGACGGCGATCTGCTGGTCGAGAACGACGACTTCGGCGGTATCTGCTGCAACAGCGGGGCCGACCTGACCATCACTCGGGCTGGCGAATACGTCATCGAGGCGCGGGCGCTGGGAGGCAACGGCTCGGGTGGCTATGAGCTGGTGCTCGACTACACGCCATCGGCCGAACCCGCCGCGACCACCACAACCACCACCGCTGCCACATCCACCACTGGCGGCGACGAACAGGGCGAGGCCGACGGATGACCGACACCACCTCGATCCCTCTCGTCAGCTCGGCGGCGTCGCAGTTCGACGACATCGCACGGCCCGACCAACATCCAGGCCCCGAGGCCGCGGTGACGGTACGAGGCCTCACCAAGTTCTACGGCTCGCTGGCGGCCGTAGACCGCATCGATCTCGACATCGCACACGGTGCCGTCTTTGGCCTGATCGGCCCAAACGGCGCGGGCAAATCGACCCTCATGTCGATGATGGCCTCGTTGTTGTTGCCCTCGACCGGGTTCGTTCGCGTGCTGGGCCACGATCCGGTTGCCGAACCGGCCGCGGTGCGCTCGAAGATCGGCTACATGCCCGACGGATTGGGCGTATACGACGCCATGTCGGTCGAGGATTATCTGGGCTTCTATGCGGGCGCCTACCGCATACCCCGCCACGAGCACTCCGAGCTGATCGACGGGCTGCTCGAGCTGGTCGAGCTGTCGGTCAAGCGCACCGCAGAGGTCAACTCGTTGAGCCGAGGCATGAAGCAGAGGCTGAGCCTGGCCCGAGCGCTGGTGCACGATCCCCAACTGCTGATTCTGGACGAACCGGCCTCGGGCCTGGACCCCAGGGCCAGGGTCGAGCTTCGGGCACTGATCGTGCAGTTGAAGGAGATGGGCAAGACCGTCGTCGTCAGCAGCCATATCCTCAGCGAGCTGCAGGAGATCTGCACACACGTCGGCATCGTCGAGGCGGGCAGGTTGCTGGCCGCGGGTTCGCCTCGCGAGATCCTGTCGCGGTTGGGCGGGCTGCGCCAGATCGAGGTGCGTCTGGCCGATGGCTCGGTCTTGAAGCATTCGGTTGCCGACGAGGCCGCTCAGGTGGCCCTGTTGCGTCAGCTGGTCAACGAGGGCCACGAGGTGCTCGAGTTCATCGAAACCGGCTCTGGGCTCGAGGACGTGTTCATGTCGGTCACCGAGGGGATCGTGCAATGACCTCCATCACCAGTCGATTGCAGAGCCCGGTGTTGGCGCGCGAGATGCGTCAGCGGATGTTGGGTCGTCGTGGCGCCGTCGCCATCACGGTGTGGCTTGTCCTGCTCATCGGCGTATTCGGCCTGGCATACCAAGGCAACTCCGACTTCGATTCGGGGCTCAACGTGTTGTCGGCCGCACGGGTAGGTCGCGAGATCTTCGAGTGGGTTCTGACCGGCATGCTGCTGATAGTGCTGTTCTTGGTGCCGGCCACCACGTCGGGTGCCATCGCCGGCGAACGCGAACGCCAGACCTTGCTGCCGTTGCAGGTCAGCCTGATGTCGCCCCTGAACATCGTGTTGAGCAAGATCGCGGCGGCGGTGGTGTTCACCGTGCTGCTCGTGGTTCTATCGGCACCGCTGCTCGCCCTGACATATCTGATCGGCGGCGTCACGGTCACCGACATCTTCAAGGGCATAGCCATGGTCGAGTTGACGGCGCTGACGGTTGGGGCCCTGGGGGTTGCGTGTTCGGCGGTGTCGCGGCGCGTCCAGGCCGCCACGGTCATGGTCTACGGCGCCGTCCTGTTCATGATCGTCGGCAGCTTCGTGTTCTATGGAGCGGCAGCCGTCATCGACAACTCGCGCGGGTTCGACGAGCCCAATCCGCCCAAGGAGTTGTTGATGATCAACCCGGTGGTGGCCACGGCCGATGTCTTCGAACGCGTAGACGGTGGGTTCACGCTCGACACCAACACGCCGCTGGGCGCCTTGCGCACGATGCTCGACGAGGTCGAACAGATCGACGTTGGGTTTGGCGCACGCCAAACCGAATCGACCAGGGTTTGGCGATGGTACGTCGTGGCGTGCGTGCTCATCACCTATGCGTCGGTAGCAACCGCAACGTCGCGGGTGCGAACACCGGCAAAGGTCGAACGATGAAGCTGCCCTCGTCGCTCGAAGCTGTCATCAACGCTGGCCGAAGGCGCATGCGCGTGCTGTGGGCCGTTGCCACGGCGCAGCGGGTATTGCCCGCAGCCGCAGGCGTTGGGTTGGCGCTGGCCGTGCTGGCCCGGCTTCGGCCGTGGACCTGGCCAGAACCTGCCGCCCTGGTAGCACCACTGGCCATGCTGCTGGTCGTTGCCGTGGGGGCTGTGGCAATGCGAATAGAGCCTTTGGTGGTCGCCAGGGCCATCGACAACGGATCGGGTTCGCGCGACGCATTGGCTACTGCGTTCGAGGTGTCGGAATCCGACCCGTTCGGCGCAAGGGTGCTAGAACGCGCCAGGGCGTCGGTGCCCGCCGACCTGGGAACGGCGCTTCCCGTCCGCATCGACTGGCGTCCATGGGCCGGCGCCGCCGCCCTCATAGTCGCGACCGCGGCGCTGGTGTTGGTTGCCAATCCCCAAGATGCGGTCAGGGACCGTGCAGCGGCCGAGCGCGA
>JAGQSP010000514.1 GCA_020439485.1 Acidimicrobiales bacterium
TCCCACTCTTCGGTCCAGGCCGACTTGAGCATGCGAGCGTGCTTGCCGGTCAGCGAACGCGACCGGATGGTGTCGGCCGATGTTGCGGCCAGGAACTTCTGCTTGACCGCCGGATGGGTCTCGGCCTCTTCGGTGGTCAGCCACACCGAGCCGCACCACACGCCCTCTGCACCCAAGGCCATGGCCGCGGCCATCTGGCGGCCACGCCCGATACCACCAGCGCCCAGCACCGGCGTATCGCCCGCCGCGTCGACGATCTCGGGAATCAGCACCATCGAGCCGATCTCGCCTGTGTGCCCGCCGGCCTCGGACCCCTGAGCGACGATGATGTCGGCCCCGGCCTGGATGTGACGCTCGGCGTGCACGGGTCGGCCGGCAAGAGCGGCCACCAATCGGCCGTTGGCCTTTGCACCCTCGATCATCTGGGCCGGAGGTGGGCCCAGGGCGTTGGCGACCAGGGTCGGCTTGTGAGCGAACACGATGTCGAGCTGCGAACCGGCACGGTTGATCGAGAACGGAGCGTCGCCGTCTCCGCTCGTGTAGCTGCCTCCGGGCTCGCCGTCGGGCAGGGGAGGCACGTCGTAGCGGGCCAAGATGTCGTCGACGAACGCGATGTGTTCGGCCGGGATCAGCCGCCTGATGTCTTCGAGGGTGTAGCCGCCCTCGCTGTCACCTGCGTACTTTGCGGGCACGATCAGATCGACACCGTAGGGGCGTCCGCCGATCTCGTCCTCTATCCACTTGAGGTCGATCTCGAGCTGGGTGTCCGAGTGGGCCACGGCACCCAGCACCCCAAAACCGCCGGCCTTGGAGACCGCTGCGACCACATCGCGACAGTGGCTGAACGCCAGGATGGGGAATTCGACGCCGAGCATCTCGGTGATGGCAGTCTTCATTTCACACAACCCTCTGTTGCCTGCTGTCCAAAGTGCCTCGCCACATGGTGGACCGTGACGTCGGCCAGGGCGAAATCGATCAGCCCAGCAGATCTCTGAGGTCGTTCACCATCAAGATCGCGAGCAGCAAGATGATGCTGGAGTTGAGCGCGACCAGCGGACGCTTCCACTTGTGGTCTGACATCACGAACCGGCGAATGCTCAACACGTTGAACAAGATCGCCACCACACCGATGACCAGGCCCAGCAAGGGGCCGACATCGGAGGCCACCCCGATGGCCGGAGCCACCCACGGCAGCACCACATAGGTGAGGGTGCAGCGCGTGGCGGAGATGAGTATCGACGTGCTGAAGACCCGCTCGGCCTTGTCGTCGACACCGGCGTGCGCGTCGACAACCTGGCGCCGGCCTGAGCCGACAGGAGCGTTGGCGAGGGAGTGGTCCGAGAGGGGGGAGGAATCGGTGGCTCGCGCCATAGGCGCACGAGTGTAGTCCCTGGAACCGTCGCCAGAACCGATCGTCTGCGAGTCGGCTAGGTTGTGGCCCCGTGGTCCAGCGCAACACCCTGGTCGTCACCGTGTGCCGTGGCGGACGCTGTGGCGGAGACAAACACCCCGACTTCGACCACCCAGCTCAGATCGCTGCTGTCGCCGCAGCGGTCGAGGCTCGCGGCGCCGGCTCGGTGCGCGTCGGCGACTGCCTGGCCATGTGCTCGGCGTCGAACGTGGTGGTGGTACGCAGCGGGCGCACTACACGTTTCCTCGGGCGTATGGCAGACGATCGTGCGACGGCCGCCTTGTGCCAGTGGCTCGAGGGGGGCTATCCCGACCTGCCCGCGCCGCTGGCGGCGCACCTGGTCGACCCCGCCAGCGAGTTCGAGGAACCCTAGACGCCCTCGCAGGTGCGATCGGTCGTCTGGCCGTCGTTCCACGTTCTGATCACGTACAGCGCGTCGGGATGAGGAGCGGTGTCGATGAAAGTCGACTCGCCCTGGCCGGGGGTGGCAAGCCAGCTTCCGTCGCGCCTCACGACGTGTCGTCCTCCATCATCGGTCCAGGTCAACACCGCCGTGCCGCCTACGTTCTCTACGCTGCACCAGGGTGCCTCCGCGTCGGGCTGTTGCTGGACACATTGGTGTTCGACACGAATCCCCTCGACCCAGGCCCTGACAGCGTATGAGGTCCCGGGTGGCGAATCGGCGTCGGTGTACGAGGTGACATCGTCGGGTGGCGTCGCCAACCAGGCGCCGTCGCGTCGGATCACGTGGGTGCTGTCGTCGGCTGTCCACGAGACCGTGGCCGTGTCTTCGACCCGAACGAAGCTGCAGTAGGGAGCCGGGACAGGCCCATCTCCGCCGAAG
>JAGQSP010000515.1:0-191 GCA_020439485.1 Acidimicrobiales bacterium
ACGGCCGCGCCGTCCGACGGCGACACCACCACGACTGCCGCTGGTCCCGAGTCCGACACCAACGTCGGCCTCACCTTCGACATCGGCGGCCGTGGCGACCAGTCGTTCAACGACTCGGCCGCTGCCGGCATCGATCGTGCCGCCAACGAACTGGGCGTCTCGTTCACCGAGGCCGAGCCCAACGCTGACGG
>JAGQSP010000515.1:258-1927 GCA_020439485.1 Acidimicrobiales bacterium
GGTTTCTTGTTCGCCGGCGATGTCACCGCCGTTGCCGCCGAGAACCCTGACGTCAACTTCGCTGTCATCGACGATGCGATGCTGAACTTCGACACCGATCCGCCCAGCCCGCTCGGTGAGAACATCGCGGGCCTGACCTTCGCCGAAGAGCAGGGCTCGTTCCTTGTCGGTGTTGCTGCGGCGCTGAAGACCGAGACCGGCACCGTCGGCTTCATCGGTGGTGTGTCTGGCTTCGGTCTGATCGAGAAGTTCGAGGCCGGCTTCACCGCCGGTGTCCATGCGGTCAACCCCGACATCGTCATCATCCCCCAGTACATCACCGAGTTCCCGAACTTCGATGGTTTCAACGCCCCCGACCGTGCCAAGGACATCGCCCTCGGCATGTACGACCAGGGTGCTGACATCATCTACCACGCCGCTGGTGGCGCTGGTGCCGGCATGTTCGAGGCCGCCAAGGAGCAGTCCGAGGCCACCGGCTCGAAGGTCTGGGGCATCGGTGTCGACTCCGACCAGTACAACACCGTGTCGACCGACGTTCAGGAGTACGTGCTGACCTCGATGCTGAAGCGTGTCGACAACGCCGTGTTCGAGATCACCAAGGCCCACGAAGATGGCATGTTCGCTGCTGGCAACGTGGTCTATGACCTGTCTGTCGACGGCGTCGGCTACTCGACCTCCGGCGGCTTCGTCGACGACATCGTCGACCAGCTCGAGGACTACAAGGCGCAGATCGTCGCTGGCGACATCGTCGTCCCGACCGCTCCTTGATGAGTTGCTCCGATAGCTGTCGGAGCTTTGGGTAAACCTGGGAGACGGGGCCGGACTAAGGTTCGGCCCCGTCTCCGCGTTTTCGGGGACGGGGTGAACCAGGAGCGGCATCTATGGCACCAGCCATCGAGTTGATCGGCATCACAAAACGCTTCCCCGGGGTGATCGCCAACGACGACGTCAACCTCACCGTCGAGCAGGGCGAGATCCACGCGATCTGCGGCGAGAACGGTGCGGGCAAGTCGACTTTGATGAAGATCTTGTTCGGCATGCAGCCCGCCGACGAGGGCGTCATGAAGGTCAACGGGCAAGAGGTGCACTTCAAGTCGCCCACCGACGCCATCGACGCCGGCATCGGCATGGTCCACCAGCACTTCATGCTGGCCGACCAGCTGAGCGTCCTCGAGAACGTGATCTTGGGCTCCGAGCCGGTCTCGGCCGGAGGGCGCATCGACTACAAAGAGGCTCGCGAGCACCTGGCAGAGGTCGGTGAGGCCTATGGCCTGGCCGTCGATCCCGACACCCTCGTCGAAGAACTCGAGGTCGGCGAACGCCAGCGGGTCGAGATCATCAAGGTGTTGTACCGGGGTGCGCGGATCTTGATCCTCGACGAGCCCACAGCAGTGCTGGTTCCTCAGGAGGTCGAAGAACTATTCCGCAACCTGCGTGAGCTGCAGGCCGGCGGAGCCACGATCATCTTCATCGACCACAAGCTCCAAGAAGTGCTCGAGATCGCCGATCGGATCACGGTCATTCGTCGCGGCAAGACGGTTTCCACAGTCGATGCCGACGAGGTGACGGCCCAAGACCTCGCCGAGCTGATGGTGGGCTCCGAGCTGCCGTCGCCCGCCACCACAGAGGCGACCGCCACCGATGTGGTGAAGCTCGACGTGTCGGGTCT
>JAGQSP010000047.1:0-125 GCA_020439485.1 Acidimicrobiales bacterium
CGCAGTTGTCGCTAAGAGCCGGACGAAAACCCACAGGCGCCAGAGCAGTTGCGGCTAGAAACTGCCCTCTGCGGTCCGGTCGATGCCCTGGATCAGGATCAGGTCTTCGTGCAACTCCATCCAGA
>JAGQSP010000047.1:303-2778 GCA_020439485.1 Acidimicrobiales bacterium
CGGCGTCGGTGTGGTCGTTGGGCTCGCCGTTGCGCATCTGCCAGTCGCTGCAAAGCTGTTTGAACCTGTCGTTCAGCTCGAGGAACTGTTCGTAGGGTTCGGCGAGACCGCCCGACTGCGCCTGCAACCCAGCCAAGACCTCGGCATGGCGCTCGCGGCCTGCTGGCATAAGCATGTACATGCCGCGCGCTTCCATGAAGTTGACGTGACCTGCTTGGGTCAGACCGCCGAGGATCTCGCTGGGCACCGTGCCGAGGCTGGCCCGCAGTCCGTCTTCGGTCGCGAAACCCCTGATCTTCAGCACGTGCAACACCAGGGCCTCGTCGACCTCGAGGGCCGGCGCCGGTGGCCGAGCAGCGACCGCAGCTGTATCGGCCTCGCCATCGGCGTTGCCAGCGCCTGCGTCGGCGGTGGCTTCGAAGCCGAACTCGACATCGTCTATGTGAACTCGCCCGCACTCGAGCAGGGCTTGCGCCACCGCAAGGCGAGCGATGGGGACGCGAAACGGCGAGCAGCTGGCCGAGTCGACTCCCAGGCGCACCAAGAAATCTGCCGACGCAGGATGGCCGGCATGTTCACCGCAGATACCCAACTTGATCGAGGGTCGATGGTGGCGGGCTTCTCGACAGGCGTGTCGGAGAATCTCGCCCACGCCCTCCTGGTCGAGCACAGCGAAGGGGTTCGAGTGCAAGATTCCCTGGGCCTGGTAGGTGGGCAGCAGCTTCGACTCGACGTCGTCGCGGCTGAAGGCGTAGGTCATCTGAGTCAGGTCGTTGGTGCCGAACGAGAAGAAGTCGGCGTGCTGGGCCAGGGCTCCGGCTGTGATGGCCGCCCGCGGCGTTTCGATCATGGCGCCGACGGTCACTACGCCTGCGGCCAGTTCGGGGTGGCCGATCTGGGTCAGTACACCGTCGACCCACGAGCGGGCGATTCGCAGCTCCTCTGCATCGACCACCAAGGGGATCATGATCTCGACGTTGGGTTTGTTGCCCCGCTCGAACAGGTTCGCCGCCGCCTTGCACAGGGCACGTACCTGCATCTCGTAGACGCCGGGCCTCACCATGCCCAGACGGACTCCGCGGGTGCCGATCATGGGGTTGGTTTCGTGTAGGCGGCGCACGGCTGCCAACTCGGCGAGTCCACCGGCATCGAGCTCGCCCCTGGCCTCGGCGGCGGTCAGGTCGAGCAGATCGGGCAGGAACTCGTGCAGGGGAGGGTCGAGCAGGCGCACGGTCACGGGCAGGCCGTCCATGGCCTCGAGCACGCTCTCGAAATCGGTGGTCTGGGCGGCCTCGAGCTCTGCCAGCGCCAGCCGCTCGGATTCGGGGTCGTGGGCCAGGATGAACCGGCGCATGATCGGAAGTCGGTCGGCCGCCAGGAACATGTGCTCGGTTCGGCACAATCCGATTCCCTGGGCGCCGAGCTTGCGCCCATAGCTGGCATCGCCCTTCGTGTCGGCGTTTACGCGCACCTGCACGTGACCGCGGCCGACGTCGTCGGCCCAGCGCAGCAGGGTGTCGAGCTCGGGCGGAGCTTGCGCCCCGGAGGTGGCCAGTGCGCCCCGGTATATGGCACCGGTCGAGCCGTCGATGGTGATGTGATCACCGGCCGACAACACGGTGGTGCCGATGGTCACGCTGTCGACGTCGACGGTCATGGTCGACGCGCCGACCACGGCGGGAATGCCCCAGCCGCGGGCAACTACCGCCGCATGGCTGACCAGACCGCCGCGGGCCGTGAGGATGCCGCGAGAAGCCTGCATGCCCAGCACGTCGTCTGGGGTGGTCTCGGGCCGCACCAAGATGACGTCCTCGCCGCGGTCGGATGCTTCTAGGGCAGCAGCGGCCGACAGCACGATGCGCCCACTGGCACCTCCGGGCGAGGCCGGCAGGCCGTCGCCGATGCGGTCGGGCGAATCGCCGATTTCGAGCTGGCGGTGCAAGAACACAGCGAGTTCGTCTGGCTCGATCGCATTGAGTGCGGCGGCGACTGCGAGCCCGTCTGCGGCTTCGGATGCGGCACGAACGTGGTGGGCGATTCGGCTGGCCAGTTCTTCGCTCAATTGGACCCCTCCCTTGCCTTTGCAGGCGCCTTGGGAGGTTAGCGGCCGAGGTGTCTCTGAGAAATCTGTTGCATCGTGAATGCTAACGACATATCGTTACAGTCGAAAGACAGCAGCCGATATCCGGCTGCGCTGAACCAAGGAGTGTCGATGCATTCGACTGAGAGAACAGAAGGCGGCCGCTACGGTCGCGGCAGACGAGGATCTAGAAGGGGAGCGGGCATGGTCGGCGAAGGGCACAAGAGGGGACCTCACGGCGGCAGGCGTCGCATGCGCCGAGGTGCCCTGGCCGAGAGCGCTTTGGTGTTGCTGGCCCAGCGAGACATGCACGGCTACGAGCTGATCTCCGAGATCGAGGAACGCACGCAGGGTCGGTGGCGGCCCAGCGCCGGCACGGTGTATCCGGCGTTGGC
>JAGQSP010000516.1 GCA_020439485.1 Acidimicrobiales bacterium
TCGGCGGGAAGGGCCACCGGGGTGGTTCTGTCCGACGGTTCCTCGGTCGACGCCGACATCATCGTCGTGGGCATCGGCGTCGCCCCCAACACCGAATGGCTCGAAGGCTCGGGGCTGACGATCGACAATGGCATCGTCTGCGACGAAACCACGCTGGCCGCTCCCGGAGTAACCGCAGCAGGTGACGTGGCCCGCTGGCCCAACCCCCGCTTTGGCGGCGAGATGATGCGCGTCGAACACTGGGACAACGCGGTGTCGATGGGCATGCACGCAGCCCAGCGCCTTCTGGTCGACGACGCCGAAGCCACCGCCTACGACCCGGTGCCGTGGTTCTGGTCTGATCAATACGACCGCAAGATCCAGCTGGCGGGCCGGGTGAGGCCAGACGATCACATCGAGATCGTCGAGGGCACCCTCGAGGAGCGACGCTTCGTGGCCCTGTACGGGCGTGGTGAGAATCTGGCGGGGGTGTTCGGCATGAACCGTCCTCGCCACGTGATGCAATACAAGATGTTGATGGATCAGGGGGCGTCGTTCGCTGACGCCCTCGCCGCCGAGATCTGAGCCACAATTGGCCGGATGCCAGCATCCCTGAACCGTCGGCGTTTCCTGCAACTCACGTCGGCAGCCGCCGGCACGGCGCTGCTGGACCTGAGCATCGTTTCGCTGCCAAGCCCAGCTGGCGCGGTCGAAGGTGAGATCTCGGCCAACTCGTTCGTACGCAGCCCCGAGGGCGCTGCCTTCGTCGATCTGGTCTATACGCCCAATCAATCCGGCTACTGGATCGTCTCGTCCGACGGCAAGGTCTTCGCCATCGACGCTGCCCACCACGGCCACCTTCCGGCGATGATCGCGGGCGAAACCGTGGTGGCGATGGCGTCGACACCAGACGGCGGCGGCTACTGGCTGTTCTCGTCGGCCGGACGGGTGTTCGTGTTCGGCAACGCAACCCACTTCGGCGACATGACGGGCATCGCCCTGGCCGCGCCCGTGATAGATGGTGTGGCCCTGGACGACGGCTCCGGCTACTACCTGCTGGGCGTCGACGGTGGAATATTCGCATTCGGCGAGGCCACCTTTCACGGGTCTATCCCGGGAGTGCTGCCTGGGGTGACCCTCGACCAGCCGATCGCGGGCCTGGTGCCCCACGATCGCACCGGCTACTGGCTGGTCGCCGGCGATGGCGGCTTGTTCGCGTTCGGCACCGCCCCCTTTGCCGGATCGGTGCCCCAGGTGTTGCCGAACACCCAGCTCGCCGAGCCGGTGATAGGAGCGCTGTCGTCTGGAAACGCCTACCTGATGGTGGCCTCCGACGGCGGCATCTTCAACTTCGGCAACAGCGTGTTCCACGGATCGCTGCCCGGCGTCGCCGATGTCGACTCGATACCCGACGTGACAGCGGTGGACGTCGTCGACGACCGTTCGGGTTACACAATGCTGGACAAGACGGGGGTCGGCTGGGGCTTCGGCAGCGCCGAGCCCGACCCCGCCGGATTCTCCAGCGGCGTTCAGGCCCGCAGCACCCACGCGTTCATCAGCAGCTGGGACGACGGTGAACCGTTCCGATGGTCCTCCGATGAGGCGATCCATTTCGTCATCAACAACGATCTGGGCCCCACGGGGGCGGTCGGGGTGATCCTCGACGCCGTGGCCGAGGTGTCGGAACTGACGGGTCTCGAGTTCGTGTACGACGGCGAGACCGACGAATACATCGGACACGTCGTCGTGGCCGGCATGCCCCGCATAGCCAACCGTTCGGAGTACCAGCCCGAGCGCTACGGCGACCGGTGGGCTCCGGTGTGGATCGGCGCCAGGCCCTACCAAAGCGGGCTGCTGCCCTTGGCAGTTGCCGTGTCGGTCGCCCATTGGCACGTAAGGGTCAACGGCGACCCCACCTACGTCACCGGCCACGTCGGCTATCACTGGGGTTCGGGTTCGCAGCTTTCGTTCGACGACCTCGGCGCGGTGATTCGTCACGAGATGGGCCACATCGTCGGGCTAGACCACTGCAACGAGGTACGGCAGCTGATGTACCCATCGCTGGGGTTCAACAACGGCTTCGGAATCGGCGACCACATTGGGCTTCACGCCATCGGGAAAGCGGCGAAACACCCGCCGGCGCCGCACCCCTCACAGGGCATACCGCTGCAATTCCTGGCGACGCCGATGGAGGGAACACCCGGCTCGCGCCCGAATGGCCCTTGCTTCGGCGACGCCGTCACCTGATGCCTACTGGTCGTCGGGCCTGATGTACCAGGTGTGTGCGTTCCAGATCGGGCCCAGGGCCCAGCCATTGGCTTCGGGGCCGACGATCTGGTCGGAACTGGCAACAGCGATGATGGGGTTCCACCACCGCTTGACCACGCTTCGTTCGTCCAGCAGCTCGTCGAGTGTCGGCCCGCCACCGTCGGCCAGACGGGCTGCCACTTCGTCGACCCACCCGTAGCGGCACGTCCAACAACCCCGCCCGGGTCCTTCGTAGTTGAGCCCCACCCAAACGTCGGCGCCCTCGTCGAGCCAGGTTTCGACCAGGCCCGAATCGCCCTCGCGGACCTCGGGTGGCGTCCCTCCCCCGCTGCGAGCGGCAAGCACGATGGCCCTGTTGGCCACCGCCAGCATGGGCACGTCGTCGGCTGCGGTGATGGTGACCTGGTTCAACGGGCCAATCGGGGCGGCGGGGTCGCCCGGCAGCGGCACGACCTCACCCTTCAGCAACGACTCGGCGAAGAATCCGGCGTCGAGGAGGGACGCCAGAGCGGCTCGATCGCCGTCGTCGACCCGGGCCGGATCCAATGTCATACCGGTCCACCAGCCGGTGCCGACGGCTGTGTCGATCTGCACTGGTCGAACCGCGGCCACCGCTTCGAGCTCGGCCAGGCGACCCACCGACGGCCAAGGCGACACGACGTCCAGCTCGCCGGTCGCGAAGAGCCTCATGGCGATGTCATGGTCTGGCACCACCACGATCTCGAGACGGTCGAGATATGGGCCAGGTCCCCACCACCACCGATTCGGCACCAGCACAGTGCGCAGCCCGGGCTCGAATGTCTCGACCACGAACGGTCCGCCGAACACTCCGGGTGCGGGAGGTTCGATTACTGCTGTCCCGGACCACAACACACGCCAATTGACGAGCGGCTGGTTGAACCGAACGGTGATGCGACCCTGCGCATCCTGGTCGATCGACTCGACGAAGGTGTCGTCGGCGCTTCGCTCGAGGTCAGCGACCGTGATGGGGCTTCCGTCAGACCACATCGCCCCCGACCGCAGTTCGAAACTGGCCGACCGCAGATCTGGGCCATCTACATCAGAGCCAGGGCGCACCAGGCCTGCCGTCCATCCGCCGTCGGCGTCGGCTTCGAACAGCTGAGGTTGGGTCACCGAACGCACGATGGCCCCAGCGAGAGTCGGCGCCTGAGGGTCGGGCTCGGCCCACAGCCCCACCCTGACGACACCACCCGTAGGCGGGCCCTGGGTGGTGGGCGTCGCCAGGGACGATGTGGGCCGGGGTGCGGTCGAGGTCGGTGCGACGTCGGGGAACGAGATGTCGGCGGGGTCGACGCTGTCGCTGCCGGTGCACGCGCCGAGCACCAACACGAGGATCAAGGCGACCAACCAAGGGCGCCGACAGTCGCCGAGATTCACTGCCGGAGAAAGCTAGCCGCCGACCGAGCGCTGCGGTGGCCGGCCTTGACCCCAACCGACCACGGCACCACACTCGACCCGACGTAGGTGCCCGAGCGACCGGAGCAGGTGATGGCGTATCGAGATCCGAACCCCGTCGACGGGCCTGCCGGGCACGACCTCTGGAATCGCGCCGACCGAGCGTTGCCGGGCGGCGGCATCTATCGCTCGCGAAGCGCCGACATGGCCGGACGTGGGGTGCTGCCGGGTTTCATCGCTGCGGCCCAGGGATGCCACGTGATCGACGCCGACGGGCGACGATATGTCGACTTCCTGGCCGCGAATGGCCCGAACATACTGGGGTATCGCCATCCCGAGGTCGAAGCAGCCGCCGACGAGATGCGCTCGCGGCTGACGACGGCCAGCCTGTTCCCGCCGGTGCTGGTCGAGGTTGTCGAGCGACTACTCGGATCGTGGCCCCAGATGAACTGGGGCGTCGTGTCCAAGAACGGCTCGGAGGTGGTCAGCCTGGGAGCCAGGGTGGCTCGTCAGCACACCGGCCGCACCCAACTGATCGGTTTCGCCCGCGCCTACCACGGCAACGACCCAGAACTGGCCGTCGGCACCCCCGAGGGCCCGTTGACCGCCATAACAGGCGACGTTCACCGCCTGCCATGGAACGGGGCCCAAGAACTGGTCGACCACGTCGCCGCCCACCCTGACGCCTTTGCGGCCATCGTCGTGAATCCCCTCGACCAAACGCCGGCGGCACCAACCGTCGACGCCAGCGAGGACTTCGTCGCCGCAATGGCCGAGATTCGCAACCGCTGGGGAGTTCTGGTCGTGTTCGACGACGTGAGACACGGGTTCAGGCTGCACCCGCAAGGGTCGCACCGGCTGCTGGGGATCGAACCAGACCTGATCGCTCTCGGAAAGGCGCTGGGCAACGGGCACTCGATCTCGGCGCTGTTGGGCAGACAGGAGCTGCGGGCAGCGGCCAGGCGCATCATGTTCACATCGACCTACATGTTCGAGGCCGCCCCGATGGCCGCTGCCATAGCGACGTTGGACGTTTACGAGCGCGACGACGCCTTCTCGCACATCACAGACATGGGCACCAGGCTGTGCGCCGGACTGTCCGAAGCCGCAACGGCCGCCGGTCAACGAATAGTCCTGTCGGGGCCAGTGACCATGCCCACGCTGCTGTTCGACGACGACGCCGACAAGTCGAAGGTGCGCGCCTTTTCGCGCGCGGCCGCCGGGGCCGGCGCCATATTCCACCCATTCCTCAACTGGTTCCTGTCGGCGGCTCACACCGCAGCCGACATCGACCACGCAATAGAGGCCGCAGCCGTGGGGTTCGAGGCAGTGCCCGAGTGATGGGCCCCGTGCCGGCGCCTAGCCAGTGTTGCGCAGCCCGGCCGCCACACCGTTGACGCTGAGCAGCAGAGCACGCTCGATGCGCCGAGCCGCATCGGCTTGCAGGTCGTGTGAGTTGCGCCGCCGATCGAGCAGGTGCAGCTGCATCAGGTTCAGCGGTGCCAGATAGTTGTCGCGCACGTCGAGGGTGCGCCGCAGCACGGGAAGGTCGTCTAGCAGCGGTGCCTGCTTGACGGCGACCACGTTGCTGGTCGTGCGGTCGAACTCGGCGGCGACGACGTCGAACAAAGAACGCAGCGACGGTTCGACCAGGCGCTCGACGTATCGCCTGGCGATCGATAGGTCGGTCTTGGCCAGCGTCATCTCGACGTTGGAAAGGAAGGTGGTGAAGAACGGCCATCCCTCGTACATGGCCTGTAGCTCGCCGAGGTGACCGGCATCGATGGCGGCTCCGAGGCCCGAGCCCACACCGAACCAACCGGGAATGATCTGACGGGACTGGGTCCAGCCGAACACCCACGGAATGGCCCGCAGATCACCCAACCCTGACCCGCCCCTGCGTCGCGACGGACGCGATCCGATGTTCAGTGCGGCCAGTTCCTCTACGGGCGTCGACCCCAGGAAATATTCGACCAACCCATCTGATGACACGAACTCGCGATAGGACGAATAGGCCGTCTGCGAGACCAGCTCCATCACCGGGTCCCAGCGTTCGTGCAGATCGGCACCGACGCGCGACTCGCGATGGGCCAGCGAGGCCTCGACCACCGCCGACACCGACAGGTCGAGGTTTCGTCGGGCCAACTGAGGTTGGCCGTACTTGTCGGCGATGACCTCACCTTGTTCGGTGGACTTGACCGAACCATCCAGCACACCCGCGGGCTGCGAGAGAATCGAAGCCGCTGTAGGTCCACCGCCGCGTCCGATGGTGCCACCGCGGCCGTGAAACACGGTCAGCGACACGCCGAAGCGCCTGCAGGTGTCACTGAGGGTTCTGAGGGCCTTGTGGATCTCCCATTGAGAGGTGGCGATGCCACCATCCTTGTTCGAGTCGCTGTAGCCGACCATGACCTCTTGGTGGTCGCCGCGAAGTCGCACGAGTTCGCGATAGGGCTGGCACGACAGCAGCTCTGACATGGTGCCGCCGATGCCCCGCAGGTCGTCGATGGTCTCGAACAGCGGCACAAAACCCAGTCTCGCGACGCCGCGCGGCACGTCGACCAGGCCGGCCTCGCGCGCCAGCACCGCCGGGGCCAAGACGTCGGCCGTCGTGCGGGTCATGGAGATGATGTAGCTCTGGGCGGCCTCGTCGCCGAGATTGTCCTTCAGCCGGCGAAGGGTGTGGAACAGCGCCAAAGTCTCGCCGACCTGGCCGGCAGGGCCCGGAGGCGAAAGCGGCCTGCGCCCGGCCAGCTCGTGGGCCAACAGCTCAGCTCGTGACGCTGCGTCGGTTGGATAGTCGATGCCGACGTCGTCGAGCAACTCGGCGATGGCCTCGTGGTGCTTTTCTGCATGTTGGCGGATGTCCAGCGAGACCAGATGGAATCCGATCGTGGCCACCAAACGCATCAGCCGGGCCACACGACCGTTGGCAATGCGCTCGCCACGATTGGACATCAACGACCTGTGGATCACGGCCAGGTCGTCGGCCAGCTCGTGGGCGGTGGAATAGGCGGCGCCATGTGAAGGATTCGAGGAAGCGAGCTCTATGCGCCGGTGCATGTAGGTGACGAGCATGCGGTAGGGCTCGCCCAGGGTCACCTGGCTGAACCCGGCCCTCACCGCGGGCATCATCGATTCGTACTCGCCGAGTCGTCGGCTCACCTCATCAGACACCGGCCGTATCAGCTGAGCGGTCGAGAGCTCTGACGCCAGCGATTCGAGTTCGGCGACCAGCACCCGCATGGCCCGCGAACGCTGCATCTCGACGACCGACTCGGTTATCTCAGGCGTCACGAAGGGGTTGCCGTCGCGGTCACCACCAACCCAGCTTCCGAAACGCACAACCGAGGTGTCGGGCGCCAGATCGATGCCGTGGGCCGACACCGCGGCGGCCACGTCGTCGAGGAAGTCGGGCAGCGCGTCGACTATCAACTGCTCGACGTAGTACAACACCGACCTCGCTTCGTCGACCGGTGTTGGTTTGGCGGTGCGGATCTCGTCTGTTTGCCATAACGACTCGATCAGCTCTGCGATCCGACGATCGATGCGGGCTTGTTCGAGCCCGTCTGCCAGCATCCGTTGCTCGAGCAAGCCCCGAATCTCGAAACGCTTGTCCAGGACCGAGCGACGGCTGGCCTCGGTCGGGTGGGCGGTGAACACCGGCTTGACTGTGGTCCTGGCCAGCAGATCGGCCAGGTCTGATTTCGAGACGCCAGACTCGACGATGCGGTCTAGGACCTCGGCGAAGCGGCCGCGGTCGCCGGTGCGCTCGCGCAGCCCGGGCACACGGTGTACCTGCTCGGCGACATTGGCCAGGTGGAAGTACATCGTGAACGCCCGCACCAGCAGTATCGCCTCGACATCGGAAACCTCGCCCAGGCGCCACTCCAGATCGGCCTCTGTCACAGACGAGGACTGGTCGCGCACCTGGCGTGCGACGAGGCGAATCTGCTCGACGAGGTCCAGAAAACCCTGACCCTCTTGTCGCACGAGGGTTTCGCCCAGGAGGCGACCCAGGCGGCCGATGTCGTCGCGAAGAGCGCGGTCGGCGGCATCGTTCATGGCGATGCCGGCAGCATCAGGCGAGCAGGAGGCCGAGGCTGACGGTGGTGAACGCGAAGGTGGTGGCGGCGAGGATGGTGATGCGGTCGAGGTTCTTCTCGGCCACGGTAGAGCCGGCCGCAGTGGAGCCAACCGAACCACCGAACATGTCGGACACGCCACCGCCCTTGCCAGAATGCAGCAGCACGAGACCGACCATGGTGATGGCCGACAAGAAGTGCAGAATCCCGATGATCCACGTGAGCATGGGGTGAAACCGTAACAGCCCGGCGACCGTTTCGGGCGCGATCGGCACAATCTCGCTTCGACTGTGTCACGAAGCCGAATCGGGCCGCCATAGACGTCGGCGATACATCCAAGTAGGTGTCCGCCCCTGGGGCGGCCTCTGGTGTTCTCCCAGGCCGAGCACCTCGGCCCACTCGCCCATCACCGACACCACGACGTCGAACTCGAGCGCGCTTTCCATGCGATCGACCAGCGTGTAGCTGCGCCAGCCCGACTTGGCCACGAGCCCTCCGCCCGTGACATCGCGTCGGGTCCGCAGCACGCCGGCCCTGACCCTCGACAACCGATCGATCGAGGCATACGGCAGGTGGTGCGTGCGCAGAACGGCTCGCCGATAAACGCCGTCGTGGCCGAAGTGACAGGCGATGGGCATGTCGAGCAACACGATGGCCCCGAAGCCGATCGCGACCACCAGCCCGCCCAGAGTCCACAAATCGAGGCCGTGCGCAACTGTCAGCAGCACGGCAGCAGTGAGCGCGGCGACAGCTCCGATCGACGACAAGACGATGCCCGTCCAGGATGAGTGAAGGACCACAGTGCGGCTTCGACCAGACCCGGGCTCGGCCAGGCCGGGCATCAGAGCCCGTCGCGGGCGAACGATCCGATCGAGACGGAGACTTCCTCGCCGGGTGCCAAGGGATGGTGACACGCCGAGAACTGGCCGGGCTGACGTTCCAGCAGAGGAGGCTCCTCGACGGCGCATATGTCGGAGGCGCGATAACAGCGAGTGCGGAAACGACAACCGCTGGGAGGATCGACGGGCGAGGGAATGTCGCCCTCGAGAACAATGCGGTTGCGCTGGCGCTCGAGGGCGGGCGACGGGATCGGCACCGCAGACATCAGCGCCTTGGTGTAGGGGTGAGACGGGGCGTCGTAGAGCGTCTGTTTGGAGGCCAGCTCGACGATCTTGCCCAGGTACATCACTGCGACCCGGTCGGAGACGTGACGCACCACCGACAGATCGTGGGCGATGAACAAGAAGGCGATGTTGCGCTCGTCCTGAAGACGCTCGAGCAGGTTGATGACCCCGGCCTGGACGCTGACGTCGAGGGCAGACACCGGCTCGTCCAGGACTATGAAACCGGGGTCGAGGGCCAACGCTCGTGCGATGCCGATGCGCTGTCGCTGGCCGCCTGAGAACTCGTGAGGGTAACGGTTGCCGTGCTCGGGCCGCAGGCCGACATCCTCGAGCAGTGTGGCGACCCTGTCGAGGCGCTCCTTGGTGGAGACCTTCTCGTGGATCACCAGCGGTTCGGCGACGATGTCGTTGACCGGCATCTTCGGGTTGAGCGAGGCGTATGGGTCCTGGAACACCATCTGGACTTCGCGGCGGATCTCGCGAAGCTCGCGCTTGCCCAGACCCACAAGCTCGCGGCCCTTGTACTTGACCGAGCCCGACGTCGGCTCGTGGAGTTGCAAGATCGCACGGCCCGCGGTGCTCTTCCCCGAACCCGATTCACCGACGAGCCCCAGCGTCTCGCCGGGGTGTACGTCGAAGGTGATGCCGGACACCGCATGCACCTTGCCGACCTGCCGGCGGACCAGGCCACCCGACATCACCGGGAACTCTTTGACGAGATCGGTGACCTCGACGATTGGCGGCACGTCGGCATTCATCGGTCGTCACCACCCTGCGCGGCCTGGGCGGTCTCGGCGGCCTGCATCTGGGCCAGGTCGGTCCAGCGGTGGCACGCAGACAGATGGCCGGGCTGATCGGTCTCTTCGAGTTCGGGTTCGGTGACGCTGCAGCGATCGATGGCAAAGCTGCACCGAGGCGTGAACGGGCAACCGTCTGGTGGGTTGACCAAGCTGGGCGGGGTTCCCGGGATGGGTGTGAGCACCTCTTGGCCGCCCTGAAGGGTCGGGATCGCACCCAGAAGGCCCTTGGTATAGGGCATACGAGGGGCTTCGTAGATCTGCTCGACGTCACCGCGTTCGACGAAACGGCCGCCGTACATGACTGCGACCCGGTCGGCCATTCCGGCGACGACCCCCAGGTCGTGGGTGATCAAGATGATGGCTGCGCCCAGCTCCTCTTTGACCGACATGAGAGTCTCGAGAACCTGGGCTTGCACCGTCACGTCGAGGGCTGTGGTGGGCTCGTCGGCGATGATGATGTCGGGGTTGTTCATCATCGCCATCGCGATCATGACCCGCTGGCGCATACCGCCGGAGAACTCGTGTGGATAGGCGTCGGCGCGCTGTCTCGGCTGGGGAATACCAACCGTCGCCAAGGCCTCGATCGCAAGGGCCTTGGCTGCCTTGGGAGAGATGTGGTTGTGGGCCCTCACGATCTCGGCGAGCTGGTAGCCGATCGTGTACACCGGGTTCAGCGACGTCATCGGATCTTGGAAGATCATCGAAATGTCGTTGCCGCGAAACTTGCGCACCTCACGGTCGGGGCGGCCCAGGAGCTGATTGCCGCGGAACACGGCGCTGCCGCTGATACGAGCGGTGCGAGGCAACAGTCCCATGAGGGCCATCTGCGAGACCGACTTACCAGAGCCCGATTCGCCGACGATGCCGAAGACCTCGTTGCGGCGCAGCTCGTAGGAAACGCCGCGAACGGCGAGCACGAGGCCATCTTCGGAAGGGAACGAAACGTGAAGGTTCTCGACCGACAGCAACAGCTCGTCGGCCCGCCCGTTGTCGGCCGAGGAAGCGCCTTGAGTTGTGGTCACTGGCGAACCCGATTCTGGCGGGCGTCGAAGGCATCGCGCAGGCCGTCACCGATGAAGTTGATGCACAAGGCGATGGTCACGATGAACATGCCGGGCCACCAGAAGAGCCAGGGCCTGGTGTTGAAAGCCGATTGGTACTGAGACACCTGCTTTCCTAGCGACCAGTCCGAACCGCTGACGCCCAAGCCCAGGTACGAAAGCGCCGTCTCGACCAGGATGGCTGCCGAGATCAGCAGGGTGGCGAACACGATCACCGAACCGATGACGTTGGGCAGGATGTGTTTCCACATGATGCGCGAGTTGGTGGCGCCCAGGGCCCGGGCAGCCTCGACGAACTCTTTCTCGCGCAGCGACATGAACTCGGCACGTATGACGCGCGACGTAGATAGCCAGGACGCCAACGCGATGATGAGCGCCAACACGAAGATGCTCTTGCTGTCGAAGGTGCGGCCGAGCACAGCAGCCACCAGCAGCAGCGGGATGGTGAACAACACGTCGACGAAGCGCATCAGCACGTTGTCGACCCAACCGCGATAGAAGCCGGCCAAGCCACCGACGACGGTACCGATGACGGTTGCGATGACACCGGCCACCGTGGCGATGATGATGCTCTGCTGGGCGCCGCGGAGGGTGACGGCAAAGTAGTCGCGGCCGATGTTGTCCTGGCCGAAGGGATGCTCGCCGAGCATCACCCCATCACCATCGAGCCAGGGGATGGCATCGAGCGTGGGACGGCCGCCGTTCTCGACGATGCCTGCAAAGTTGTAGTCGTGCTTCCACAGTCGCAGGCCCACGAACGCCAACATCACGATGAAGATCAGCACCGCCAGACTGATCATGGCCAGGCGGTGATGGAAGAACCGCGAGATGACCATCTGGCGCTGGGTGCGCGCCTCGACCGTGAACTCACGATCGACTGGGCCCGACGACTCGGAGCCACCGGCCGGCCCCTCGGAGGCAACTCGATTGTTGACCCTGTAGGCACCCATATCGCCTGTCATCGACGGATCCTCGGGTCTAGGTAGGCGTACATGATGTCGGCCACGGCGTTCAGCAGCACGATCGAAAGAGACACCACGACCAGGAAGGCCATGATGGGATATGGGTCGATGTTGTTGAGCCCGGTGATGAACAACGAGCCCATCCCCCGCCAGTTGAACACCCGCTCGGTGATGACGGCACCCTCGATGGCGGTGGCGAAGCTGATGGTGATGACCGTCATCACAGGGATCAAGGCGGTGCGGAACGCGTGCCGCATCACCACCTGGGTGGCCGGCAGGCCCTTGGCCTTGGCCGTGCGCACATAGTCGGAGTTGAGCGTCTCGAGCATGGAGGCCCGGGTGAAGCGCATGTAGGACGCGAACCCGATCAGGGCCAGTGCGAGCGAGGGCAGGATCTGGTGCCCCGCGTAGTCGACCATCGTCTCCCAGAAGGTGCCGCTGAAGTTGGGCGTCTTGGGATCGATAGTGGCGATGGTTCGCCCAGGGCTCCAGGCCGAGATGAACCTGTCGACCACGACCACACTTCCGAGCAGGAAGGTGGCGATCATGCCAGCCTGAGCAGCGGGGCGACGGTCGATCTCGCCGCCTATTGCAACACCCACCGCAGCACCCGAGGTCAACGAGAACACGAATAGAAGGAACAACCGGGTCCAGCTGGCATCTTCGATCCACGAGTCGAGGACCAGCGAGCCGAGGAATCCAACCAGAGCCGCAGCGACGCCGGCCACTGCCACACGGCGATTGCTCAATGGGGCGACGCTCATGGCCGCAAGGACGCCGCATGCCAGCGCGAGCACGGCGATTAGCAGCGGCGACAGGCCCGGGTTGGTGAGCCAGTCGGTGGCGTCGATGACGACCAGGATCGCACCCACAACGGCTGCGGTGATGGCACCACCCGCGGCTCTTCGGGCGAGCGAACCGCCGACCAGGCCGGCGGCCATCAACGCACTCAGGAGACACAAGATGGCGATACCGGTAGCCGATAGGCCGGGCTGTTCGAGGTAGTCGTTGAACTTGATGGCGCCGAACTCTTTCAGCAGAACGGCCAGCCAGAACACGGGGAGTGAGAAGAACAAGAAGGCGGCGAACGTCGACGTGTAGTCGAGGAGGCTGTACTGGCGCACCGCGGTGATGATGCCGACCAGCAGCCCGATGACGATCGACAAGATGGTGGCGATGATGATCAGGCGGAAGGTCGTACCGGCTGCCTGTTTGAGCAGCACCGAGACATCCTGACCGTCACGGTTGAGTCCGAAATCGCCACGGAAGAGGCCTCCGAGCCAGTCGACGTACCGCTCGAAGAACGGCCTGTCGAGCTCGAGGAGACGGCGAACCGTGGCCATCGTCTGCTCGCGGTTGGGGTCGGTCGACTGGCGGTATTGCGCCAACGGGTCGCCCGAGATCGTCACCAGCCAGAAGGTCAGCAATGACGAAGCGAGCAGGATGGGAATTGATACGAGAAGGCGGCGAATGATGAAGAAGAACATTGGGATCAGACGAGGTGCGCCGGGCCGCGGAGTGCGGCCCGGCGCACGACG
>JAGQSP010000517.1 GCA_020439485.1 Acidimicrobiales bacterium
TCCCCGACGACGCAATTCTCGGAGAGGAAGACGGTCTGGTTGGAGGAACCAGCGGACGAACCTGGATCGTCGACCCCATCGACGGAACGTTCGGCTTCGTTCGTGGTGTGCCCCTCTACTCGACCCTGGTGGCACTGGTCGATCAGGAGGGTCCTGTGGTGGGCGTTATCCACCTGCCCGCCCTGCGACGAACCATCTGGGCCGGGCGCGGCCAGGGCTGTTTCGACAACGGCAGGGTGGCCAGGGTCAACTCGAACTCGTCGGTGCAGGGCGCGCTGGTGTGCACCTCCGACTGGGCTGCTGCCAGCCCCGAACAGATCGCAGCCGTGCGGGCCAGCGGCGCACGTATGCGCACATGGGGAGACGCCTACGGCTATGCCATGGTGGCGGCCGGCGAGGCCGAAGCGATGGTCGATCCGATCTGCTCGGCATGGGACCTGGCTCCAATGCCGGTGATATTGGCCGAGGCCGGGGGGCGTTTCACCGACCTCGAAGGCAACAACAGCTTCGACTCGGGCAACGGCCTCGCCACCAACGGCCTGATCCACCAGCCACTGCTGGACGTTCTGGCCGGGCGAACCGCGTGACCACCGAAACCACATTCGACGACGGTGACAAAGACCGTTCGATGCCGCCGTGGTTGCCCCGCGCCATAGCCATGGGCGCGTTTGCGTTCGCCGTGGTTTTCTCGCTGGCCTGGCTGGTGCAGCGACTGAGAGGCCTGCTGGTTCTTCTGCTGATGTCGCTGTTCTTCTCGTTCGCTCTGGAGCCGGCCGTCAACTGGTTGCACCGCAAGGGCATCAGGCGCGGATTCGCGACCCTGCTGGTGTTCCTGGGCGTGGCCGTGGGCGCCGTGGCGTTCCTGTGGGCAATGGGCGCGGTGCTAGCCGACCAGATTGCGATCCTGGTCGACGAGGCTCCTGGCTACATCACAGAGGCCCAGGCCTGGTTGGCCGAGCGCGGCGTCGAGGTCAACGTCGACGACCTGCTGCAAGAGTTCCAGGACGGTGGGGCGGCGGCGTCGTTCGCCCAGGATCTGGCCGGCAACCTGCTCGATGTCGGCACCACCATCTTGTCGGTTCTGTTCCAGGCCCTGACCGTGGGCCTGTTCACCTTCTACCTCACCGCAGACGGCCCCAGGCTGAGGCGCTCGATCTGCTCGATCCTGCCGCCACGCCGCCAGCGCGAAGTGCTGCAGATCTGGGACCTGGCCGTGTCGAAGACCGGTGGCTACATCTACAGCCGGGTGGTGTTGGCGACGCTCTCGTTTGCCTTCCACTGGGTGGTGTTCGTGTTGATCGGCGTGCCCTCGCCGCTGGCGTTGGCCATGTGGGTTGCCGTGGTGTCGCAGTTCGTGCCCGTCGTGGGCACCTACCTCGCCGGGATCTTCCCGGTTCTGCTCGCACTGCTCGAAGAACCCATCTCCGCGCTGTGGGTGGTGATTGCAATCGTCTTGTATCAGCAGATCGAGAACTACCTGTTCGCCCCGCCCATCACTGCGTCGACGATGGAGATGCACCCGGCCGTTGCGTTCGGCTCGGTTGTGGCGGGCACGAACATCCTGGGTGGGGTGGGCGCCCTCCTGGCCATCCCGGCCGCTGCCGTCATACAGGCATTCGTTGCCAGCTACGTGCAGCGCCACGAGCTGATCGAGAGCGGGCTGCTGACCGATGACGGCATGGCCCGGTCCAGGCTGACGCCCGACCGAACCGGCGAGATACCAATCATCGACATCACCAAGGGCCCGCCACCTGAACGGCCCAAGCAGGGGGATACCTGATGGACAGCTTCGACTTCGACGAGATCTTGCGCGCCCGGCGCCTCGACGATCGAGTTGCGGTGGTCACCGGTGCAGGCAGCGGCATCGGCAAGGCAACCAGTGTGGTGTTGGCGGCACTGGGCGCCCGCGTTGCGTGCTGGGACGTCGACTCCGAAGGGGTCGAGCAGACCTGCGCGCACATACAGGCGCAGGGCGGCACAGCCCTGGCCGCGCTGGTCGACGTCAGCGATCCGGCGGCCGTCGAGGCCGCAGTCGACCAGGTGCGCGACGTACTGGGGCCCGTCGACATCTTGATCAACAACGCCGGCGTGTCCATCCCCGCCGGCATCGGATCGGACGCTTTCCAAGCTTCGTGGGAGCGGTCTTTCGCCGTGAACCTGACGGGTCAGGCCAACACCGTGCGGGCGTGTCTGGAAGATCTGGCCAGGGCGGGCGACGGACGCATCGTCAACATCGCCAGCACGGAGGGTCTGGGGGCCACCGCCGGCATGCCTGCCTACACGGCCAGCAAGCATGGTGTCATCGGGTTCACCAAGTCGCTGGCGGTCGAACTCGGGCGGCTGGGCGTGACCGCCAACTGTGTTTGCCCGGGGCCAATCGAAACCGGCATGACCGCTCCGATCCCGGCCGCCGACAAGGAGGTGTTCGCCAAGCGGCGGGTGCCACTGCGCCGCTACGGCCAACCCATCGAGCTCGCCAACGCCATCGCCAGCCTGGTGTTGCCCGCGTCCTCGTACCTGAACGGTGCGGTCGTTCGTGTCGACGGCGGCATGTTGGTACGCAATGCGTGAAGCGTGCGACCGCAACGCGTCAGTATTCGCCTACCCTTTGTGAGATGCGTAACTCCAAGCTTCTACGCCTGATCGCCGCGGTGGTGGCCGCACTGTTCTTCCTGGCCGCCTGCGGCGGGGGCGGCAGCGACGATTCGGCCGACTCAGACACGTCCTCGACCGGCGACTCCGACGGTGGGGCCTCCGACGACGCTGGCAGTGGCGACTCCGACAGCACGGGGTCCGATGACTCCGACAGCGACGCATCGTCTGACGACATGTCTGGTTCGGCCGCCAGCTCGTGGTGTGACGGCGCTCGCGAAATCAGCGAACTGGCCGACGCCATCGACGCCGAGAACCTCGGCATGATCGCCACCTTCGAACGCCAGATGCGCGAGTTGCTGCCGATGCAGATCGCCCTGGCTTCTCAGGCCCCCGACGAGATCGCAGCCGATGTCGAGCTGTTCGTGGATGGTCTGGTGCAGATGCAGCAGACGCTCGAGGAGGCCGACTACAACATTCTCGACGTGAACGAGGAAGACATGGCCGTGCTCGACTCGCCCGAGCTGAACGCCGCCAGCGATCGCATCGAGCAGTACAACGAACAGGTCTGCGGTATCGATCCCGACTCTGGATCAGACAGCGATCCGTCGGTCGGCAT
>JAGQSP010000518.1 GCA_020439485.1 Acidimicrobiales bacterium
GCTTCGCAGGCAGCAGTGTTTCGGCGCGCACGACGGGAGGGTCGTGGGAACGGTGTGCTTCAGGTGGCGAACTCACCGCTCTCCTCGTCTCTCGTGGTCGTGGGGGGATATGGCCGTTCGGAGGTACTCCAGCCGTATCGTCGGCCAGCTCGGATCGCAAACGTGGTCGCTTCATTGCTCGCGCGTGATGAGAATACCGCTTTGGCCCAGCTTGAAAAGAGGGCGCGTGTGCGGGCGTGGCGTCGCTACTCTCGACCAACACCGATCGCGTACGTGCACCGGGCTGGTGCGCCAAGGAGCGCTGGAGAGCAGGGTTCTATGAGCCGTACAAAGATGCTGACAACGCCCATCTACTACGCGAACGACGCACCCCACATCGGTCACGCCTACACGACGGTCACAGCCGATGGTGTGGCTCGCTGGCACAGGCTGCGTGGCGATGACGTGTTGTTCGTGACCGGCACGGACGAGCATGGCCTCAAGGTGCAGCGCTCGGCCGAAGACAGCGGCCTCGACCCGCAGGTGTGGGTCGACAGGACCTCGCAACGCTACGTCGATGCCTGGAATCAACTCGACATCTCCTACGACCAGTTCATCCGGACCACCGAACCCAGACACCACCGAGCCGTTCAGAAGATCCTCCAGGCCTGCTACGACAACGGCGACATCGAGCTGCGCACCTACGAGGGCCTCTATTCGGTGGCAGACGAGGCCTATGTGACCGAGGACGAGGTCGCCGAATTGGAACGGCTCGGCCGTCCGGTCATAACGATGCGCGAAGAGAACTACTTCTTCTTGCTGTCGAAGTTCGAGGATCGGCTGCTCGACTGGTACCAGAGCAACCCCGAACTGGTCAGGCCTGCGTCCAAGCGCAACGAGGCCATCGGATTCATCAAGCAGGGCCTGCAGGACTTCTCGATCTCGCGGACCTCGATCGACTGGGGCGTACCCATCCCTTGGGATACCCAGCACGTCACCTACGTCTGGTTCGACGCCCTCACCAACTACATCACCGCGGCGGGCTACGGCACCGATGACGCACAGTTCGCAAAGTGGTGGCCTGGGCATCACCTGATCGGCAAGGACATCCTGCGGTTCCACTGCGTGTACTGGCCGGCGATGCTCATGTCGGCAGGAGTCGAACCGCCCAGCAACATCAGCGTCCACGGCTTCCTGCTGATCGGCGGTGAGAAGATGAGCAAGACCAGGCTCAACCACATCGCCCCCGCAGATCTGGTCGAAGACTTCGGCGTCGACGGGTTCCGCTATCACTTCCTTCGCGACCAGAACTTCGGTCCGGATGGTGATTTCTCCTACGAGGGGATGGTTGCTAGATACAACTCAGACCTGGCGAACAATCTCGGGAACCTGATGAACCGGGTGGCGACGGTGGTCGCGAAGAAATGCGACGGAATCGGCCCGGCGCCCAGGCCCGATTCACCCCTGGCCGAGGTAGCGGCTTCGGCTGTCGCCACGGCCGACGATGCCTGGTGCCGCGTCGCGCCGTCCGAGGCGCTCGAGGCGACCTGGCAGATCATCCGCGACACCAACTCGCTGCTCGAAGACGCCGAACCCTGGAAGGCCGAGCCCGGCCCTGACACAGATGCCGTGCTCGGCGACGCACTAGAGGCTCTCAGGCTGGTGGCCATTCTGGCCAGTCCGGCCGTGCCGGCGGCCAGCCGCGAGATCTGGCGTCGAATAGGCCTCGATGGTTCGCCCGAACAGTGCAGGGTTGGCGTCGACACCCAGTGGGGTCTGTACCCCGGCGGGCTGACGGTTGCCAAGGGTGACCCCATCTTCCCGCGCCTCAAGGTCTGATGGCGTCCGAGGATTCGATGATGTCCGAGGTCGTCTGGATCGACAATCACTGCCATCTGCCCGACGACCCCGACCAGGCGCTCGAACAGGTCGAACACGCGGCTCGCGCCGGTGTGTTGCTGCTGGTCGACGTGGGCACAGACATCGACCACAGCCGAGCCGCCATCACCCGAGCCGAGCGATTCCAGTCGGTCGTGGCCACGGCAGGTGT
>JAGQSP010000519.1:0-3321 GCA_020439485.1 Acidimicrobiales bacterium
AGCGGCCGCTTGGCAGCTTGCGGATGCTGCCGAAGGGACGGGCTCGGGCCATGGTCGGCTCCTCGTGCTCGGTGCCAACTCTCTAGGCACGGCGGCCGTTTCCGGTGTCTGGCGTTACACGAACCCTGGCCAAGAAATCAGACCTGAATTGGGGTTTCGTGTGGAGCGGACGACGAGGATCAAACCCGCATCATCAGTTTGGAAGGCTGATCAGGAAGCTGACGGCAACGACCGGGCAGCCGAGTACGGCAGCCACCTGCCGCTCTCGAAGTCGTGGAGCTTGCAGGTGCGCACCGACCGGAAATAGTCGCGGACCTTGATCTTCTTCCAGACGACCTCGTCTGGGAACGACCGCTTGATTGCCTGGGCGGCCTCGGTCAGGCGATAGCAGGGGATGCGAGCATCCACGTGGTGCGGGATGTGCACCATGATCCAGTGGAAGAAGAAATCCCAGCCCGGCGGGCCGATCAACACCGTCGTGCCCTCGACCTGGCCGCGGAACCGGTTCCACTCGCGGCGCGGCCACCAGCGGATCGCGGGGTCGATGTGCTGCACGTAGACAACCCAGCCGATGGCCTGGCAGAACAGCAAGAACGGCACCACTACGACCTTGACCCAGGCCCACAGACCGCCCCCGACACCATTGGTGACGACCAGCAGCGCAAGCGCGCCGAAGACGAAGGCCGCAACGATGGCTCGATCGCGCCACATGGCCTTGGCCCAGCGCTTGGGCGGCTTGAAGCGCACCATCTTGTTGAAGAAGACCTCGCGCAGGTAATAGGCGCCGGCACCGAAGGGACCCCACTCGAACCGGTGCCTGAAACGCTTCAGCCAACCCATCTGGGCGTATTCCTCCGGCGTAGCGGGATGCCAGACGAAGTCGAAGCCCTGCTTGAGGGTGTGGCCGTGGTGAACGCGGTTGTGGCCGAACACCCACAACTCGGTGGCGTGCCACGAGGGAAGCATCGTCAAGCGGCCGAAGAAAGCGTTGAGGCGCTTCGAGTCGAACAGCGCCTCGTGAGCTGCGTCGTGACCCATTACGAACAGGCTGGCCACCGATATACCGGCGAAGATCCACAGCGGCACCAGCAACAGCGGGTTGTTGGTGGACAACAGACCCCAGATAGCGAGGCCATAGAAGAGGAAGTCTCGGGCGATGATGCCCACACCCCGCGCCGTGGATCGCTTGTAACAACTTTCGGGGATCACATCTAGGACCGGCTTCAGCCCGGTCGGTCGCTTGGCGGCTACTGGAGTCGTCTCTGCAATTGACATGTCTCAGCCAGGTCGTCGTGGATCGGGTCAGGACACAAGTCCTGCCCCTACCGTAGCCGCCGAGGCGCCGCGTTTCTTCCCGCGGCAGTACCGACAAAGGTCAAAAATCTGCGCCTGGACGGGTCAGGGCCACACCCCGTCGCCTGGGGTGAGGTCGAGATCGCCGTCCTCAAAGCACTCGAGGGCCCGGTACGAGCCGGGCATCCTCGGAAATACCGAAGACCAGTAGTGGGCGGCCATTGCGTCGGCCGTCGCCGCGCTGGCTCCCAGCATCATCGCGGCATCTCTGGACCGCTGCATGGCGATGCACTCGGTCTCGGCTTCGCTGGTGACACCCGCCACGTGAATCGCTTCGTGGGTCAGCACATGTACGGCCACGATTTCGTCGTAGCTGGGGCGGCTGTAGCCACCCCCTATGAAGCTGCGCAGCTCGCTGCACACACCGCTGCGCAACTGGGCGACGCTGGAGGTGCCGCCCTTGCCGTCGAACGCAACCTCGCCGAGGTTTCTGTCGAGGCGGAACTCGCGCAGGAAACCCTGACAGTTGGCGGTGGCGCCCGGACGTTCGGCCACGTACTCGACGACCTCACTCAGCTTCGATTCGAGTGTGTATTCACGCCACGCGAAGAACCCGCTCGGCAGGAGAACGATCGCAGCCAACACCATCCAGCCGCCCCGACGCGTACCCGACCACTGCCAGTGCACCACCAGGGCGACCAGGGCCAGGGCCGCACCAATTGCTATCCATCTCATCGCATCGACTCCTGCGCGGCGTCGGGCGGGGGTGAATGTCCCACCCCCTATGCAGACTCATCGGCATGTCAGCGAATCGATTGATCCTCATCGACGGAAACGACGGAGCCGGCCGTGACTGGCGCCTGGCCCCCGACGTGCGCGAGCGGGGGCGGCGCGGGGTCGCTGCAGCCCGCCAGATCCTCGAAGCCACCAAGCCGGCGTTTCTCGACGACGCCGCGTGAACGCCGCGTTGGGTGCCCCCGTACCTCACAGCTATGTTGATTCCATGTCCGAAATCGTGATTGTCGACGCCGTCCGCTCCCCCGTTGGGAGGCGCAATGGCGAACTTGCCGGTGTCCACCCGTCCGATCTGTTGTCCGACATCCAGAAGGGGCTCATCGAGCGCAGCGGGGTCGACCCCCGCCAGATCGGCCAGATCGTCGGCGGTTGCGTTTCGCAGGTAGGCGAACAGACCTTCAACATCGCGCGCACCGCATGGCTCCAGAACGGTTACCCGCTCGAGGTCGCCGCCACCACCGTCGACGCCCAGTGCGGCTCGTCCCAGCAGGCGACAAACCTCGCGTACGGGCTGGTTGCCAGCGGCGTGGTCGATTCCGCCATCGGTTGTGGCGTCGAGACCATGACCCGCACCCCAATCGGATCCGCCTTCCAGAAGGGCAAGAAGACCGCAACCGAGCGCTACACCGAGCACTACGAGCACACCTCACAGTTCGAGGGCGCCGAACGCATGGCCGACAAGTGGGGCATCACCCGCGAAGAGTGCGATCAGTTCGGTCTCCGCAGCCAGCAGCTCGCCGCCCAGGCCTGGGCCGAAGATCGCTTTGCCACCCAGATCATCCCAGTCGAAGCCCCCGTGCTCGACGCCGAGGGGAACCCCACTGGCGAAACGCGCACCGTCACCCGCGACGGCGGGCTTCGCGACACCACGCTGGAAAGCCTGGCGCAGCTCAAGCCCGTCGCCCGCGAGAACGGCGTTCACACCGCCGGGTCGTCCTCACAGATCTCCGACGGTGCCGGCGCCGTCCTGCTGATGACAGCCGAAAAGGCCGCAGAGCTGGGCCTCAACCCGCTGGCGCGCATCGTCGACACCTGCCTGGTAGGCAGCGACCCCGAGCTGATGCTCACCGGCCCGATCGAGGCCACGCGGCACCTGTTTGCCCGCACCGGGCTCACCATGTCAGACATCGACGTCGTCGAGATCAACGAGGCCTTCGCCTCGGTGGTCTTGGCGTGGGCCCGCGAGATGCAGCCCGACATGGACACGGTCAACCCCAACGGCGGCGCAATCGC
>JAGQSP010000519.1:3382-4810 GCA_020439485.1 Acidimicrobiales bacterium
GACAAGCAGTTCGGCCTGGTCACCATGTGCTGTGGTGGCGGGCTGGGCACCGGCACCATCATCGAGCGAATCTGACGTGATCAAACGCCTGTTGGCCGCGGCCGTTCTACTCAGCGGCTGCGGCCTGGGCACCGGCTCGACATCCACTGCCAACTCGGGCAGCTTCAGCACCACCACAACAACTGTCGCCGCCCCTGCCACCACCTCAACCGCGGCCGCGTCTGCGCCGATCGTGCCCAACGCCAGGGTGATGTGGGTGATAGACGGCGACACTATCGAGGTCGACCTAGATGGTGTCCAAGAGACTGTTCGCCTCATCGGCATCGACACGCCCGAAAAGACCGGAGGCCTGCGCGATGCCGAGTGCTACGGCGACGAGGCCACACAACGCATGCGCCAACTGCTCGACGAGGGCGAAGGGGTGTACCTCGAGCTCGACCAGGAACCACGCGACCAGTACGACCGCCTGCTGGCGTACGTGTACAGCTCCGACGGGTTCATCAACGAGCTGCTCGTCCGCGACGGATATGCCGCTGCGTTCCGGTACGAACCGAACACGGCTCGTGCCGCCCAACTCGAAGAGGCACAGCGGAGGGCCCGCGAGTTCGACCTGGGTCTGTGGGGCGCTTGCGGTGGCCCCGATGTCGTATTGACCGAGTCCGGGTAGCGTTCAACCGATGTCGAGCCTGCTCGAAGGGTTGGGGCTGGCCCCCGACACCCGCGCCGTGATCATCGTTGCCGCTGGTCTGGGAACCTGCCATGCCTGCAACCGAGGCGTGTATGAGGCCACCCGCGAGGGTGTTGCAACCGCGGCCAGGCTGCGGGTTCCATGCCCGTGGGCCCGCGGTGCCGCCGCCGACTATCGAGGCGACGACATTGGGGTTTCGCTGACCCTCACGTCAGAGTTCGAGCACTATCAGTGGGGCCCGATAACCCACGCACCGTCTCTGCTGGGCGGCGACGGCGGGTTTCCCAAGACCACCGCCGACGTCTGGGATCACGCCGACCCCAGCGAGGTCTATCGCGAGTGCCGCGCCCAGATCGAACGCGCCGTTCTGTGGGGCATCGATGTCACCCACCTGGCCAGCCAAGGCGATGTCATGATCTCGCGCCCCGAACTGTTCGACGTGATAGCCGAGTTGGCCGAAGAGTTCGCACTTCCGGTCAGGTTGGCAGACGACACCACGCTCGACAGGGCCGGCTTTCCAGTCGCCGCCTTGGCTGCCGACCGCGGGTTGGTGCACGCGGATCGCGTCGTTGCCGGGCTATCGACCGGCAACATCGAACAGTTCCTGCAAGACCTGCGACCCGGCGTGACCGAGGTCAGCCTGACCCCCGCAGTGGCCACCTCGGAACTACAAGCCATCACCAACGGCTGGCAGACGATGATCGACGACCTCGGGCTGCTGACCGATCACACTGTGGCCG
>JAGQSP010000520.1:0-1704 GCA_020439485.1 Acidimicrobiales bacterium
GTGGTGCCGGGCTGCTCCAGCGCGTCCAGCGCGTTGTCGACCAGCTGTTCGAACAGCCCGACAAAGGCCGAGGAGAAGATCTCGTCCTTGTCGCTGAAGTACTGGTACAGCGCCGGACGAGACACTCCCGCTGCCTTGGCGATGTGGACCATCGATGTGCCCGCCACGCCGCGACTAGAGAACTGGTCGACGGCCGCAGCCAAGATCGCAGCGCGTCGCGCTTGTCCACGGCCCATGGGCTTCCTTGGGCCGGGCTCATGATTCACCACGACCAGATGTTGACACACCTCGCCGTATGTGTCAGGTTTCGACCTGACGAAATCTGGCCTTTGCGTCAGGTACTCACCAACGAGGAGCTCCTCCGATGACCAGGCTCGGCTACCAGATTCCCAACTTCACCTATCCAGGCATCGACGGGGCCGAGATCTTCGGCAACGTGGTGGCGCAGGCAAAGGCAGCCGAGGCCGCAGGTTTCGACCGTGTGTTCCTGATGGACCACTTCTACCAACTGCCCGGCATCGGCGCCCCCGACGAGCCGATGTTCGAGTGCTACTCGATGCTGTCGGCGCTGGCCCAGCACACCCAGTCGGTCAGGCTCTCGGCCCTGGTGACGGGCAACACCTACCGGCACCCGACCCTGCTGGCCAAGACCATCACCGCACTCGACCACGTGTCGGGCGGGCGAGCCACGCTGGGCATCGGCGCCGGCTGGTTCGAGCTCGAGCACAACTCGCTCGGCTACGAATTCGGCACCTTCACCGACCGCTTCGAGAAGCTCGAGGAGGCGTTGCAGATCATCGTCCCGATGCTGCGCGGAGAGACGGTGACCCTCCAGGGCAAGCACTATCAGGTGAACAACGCCGTCAACTCGCCGGCTCCGATCTCGCGCATCCCGGTCATGATCGGCGGATCGGGCGAGCAGAAGACACTTCGCATGGTGGCCCAGTACGCCGACGAGTCGAACCTGACCGGCACCGTCGAAGAGATCCCCCGCAAGCTCGACGCCCTGGCCGCCCACTGCGAACGACTGGGCCGCGACCGCTCGCAGATCAAGGTCACCAAGCTGTTGATGGTGCTGGTCGCGCCGACGATGGAGCAGGCCGAGGCCGACCTGCGCAGCGTGGCCGAGGCCAAGGGTTGGAACGACGCCATCATCGAAATGGCCAAGGGGGTTTTGATCTACGGCGACCCAGACACCGTCGGCGAGAAGCTGCAGGCATGTATGGACACCGGCATCGACGGCATCACGATGAACCTGCCGGCCAACGGCCACATAGTCGACCGCATCGGCCTGTTGGGAGAGATCGGCCTGGCCGCGACGGCTGGGTGAGGGCCACCCAAGCCGGGCAGGCGTCGAACTCAGTCCTGGATGGTGATCTTCACCATCTGGACTGGGGTGGTCGGGCGATCGTTCTGGCCGGTCGGCGTCTGCTCGATCTTGTGCACGACATCCATGCCTTCGGTTACTCGGCCGAACACCGGGTGCTTCGACTGTCCGGGCGTGAACCAGTCGAGGTAGTGGTTGTGGACCGTGTTGATGAAGAACTGGCAGCTACCGCTGTTGGGGCGGCCGGTGTTGGCCATCGACAGCGTGCCAGGCTCGTTCGACAGCTGGTGTTCGGGCGGGTGCTCGTCGGCGATGGTGCCGTTGGGGCTGTTGCCGGTGCCGGCGCGAGGGCTCTTCGGATCGCGCGAGTGGGGGCA
>JAGQSP010000520.1:1792-2484 GCA_020439485.1 Acidimicrobiales bacterium
ATCGGCATCTCGTCGGCGTACAGCTCGATGGTGAACGTGCCGAGTGATGTCTCACAGGTGGCCGTGGGGTTAGCCATGGAATTGCCTCCGGTCGGTTGCGGGCGAGCCGACAACGCTATCGGCTAAGCCCCGACCACGCGGAAGAGCCAGTCGGCGAGGTGGCGATTGACGTCGGCCGGGCGCTCCTGGGCCATCCAGTGTCCGCTGTCGACGATGTGCTCGGTCAGATTCGAGCACAGGGCGCGCATCGGTTCGGCCAGCCGCGACTCGACGGATTGGCACGTGTAGTCGTATCGACCGTGGAGGAACAGCACCGGCATGTCCAGCCGGCCGCCGTTGACGGCCTCGCGGCTGTACTCGGCGTTTGCCTCGTGGTTCATGTACCAGGCGTCTGGCCCGAAGAAGCCGTTGCGGTCGAGCGCGGCGGCGTAGAACCGTAGGTCGGTTTCGGTGACGACGTCTGCGTCCATCGCAAGCTCGGGGAACTCGTCGGCACCTCCCAGCCAGCCGCCGCCAGCCCGGATGCTGGCGGTCGACGCCGGCTTTCCCACACCACCCGGGTCGCCCTTGCGAAACAGAGCCCTGACCATGTTGTAGGCGTTGGCGCCGAAGACTTGGCTGGCCCGTTCGAAGCTCTCGCGGTAATACAGCATGTAGTCCCACTGACCGGCCGGATACTGATCCTCGGGATA
>JAGQSP010000521.1 GCA_020439485.1 Acidimicrobiales bacterium
CCGCACCCCGATTTCGGTGAAGCGGTCGTGGCGGTCGTGGCGGGGGCCTGGGACGAGGCGTCGGTCAGGCCGGCACTCGACCAACACCTGGCCCGCTTCAAGCACCCACGCCACCACATCCAACTCGAGAACCTCCCCAGAAACGCCATGGGAAAGGTCCAAAAGGCGGCATTGCGAGAGCAGTACCGCCACCTGTTCAGCGACTGAGTTCGCGGGCCCTGGCAAACACAGCGTCGAGCATGTCGGGCGTCAGACGCCCGGTGAAGGTGTTCTGTTGGCTCGGATGGAACGAGCAGATGATGGTTCGGCCATCGGGCAGCCGAGCCTCGACCCCGTGGCCGAACTTGGGTCGGGGCCTCAACCCCAAGAGTGTGGAGGCCACGCCGTAGCCGAACTGCCCGAGAGCCACGAACACTTCGACGTCTTCGAGCAGTTCGAGCTCGCGTTCCAGGAACGGCCGGCAGCGGTCACGCTCTTCGGTGGTGGGCTTGTTGGCCGGGGGCGCGCACCGCACAGCCGCCGTCACATAGGCACCGATCAACTCGAGACCATCGCCAGGACCCACCGACTCGGGCTGGTTGGCGAATCCGGTCCGGAACATCGACGCAAAGAGAAAGTCGCCCGAGCGATCGCCGGTGAACACCCGCCCGGTGCGGTTGGCCCCGTGGGCCGCAGGCGCCAGGCCGATCACCATGACCTTTGCCGCAGGGTCACCGAAGCCGGCGACGGCTTTGCCCCAGTACTGCTGGTCACGAAAGGCCGCTCGCTTGTCTCGGGCCACCTGTTCGCGCCAGTCGACGAGGCGGTCGCATGCACGACAATCGGCGATCTCGCAAGCCAAGAGCTCCAGCTGCCTGCGCCTCTCCATGCAATCGACCCTACCGCCGCCGGGTAGCTCAACTGCTCGACCGGTAGGGCCCGATAGTCGGATAGCTTTCTGGACGTGCCCAGCCCGAAACCCAAACCAACCCTGGTCCTGCTCGTGCGTCACGGCAAGACCCCGACCACGGGCGACGAGCTCCCCGGCCGGACGCCAGGCCTCCACCTTGCCGAGAAGGGCCAGCTCCAAGCCCAGGCTGCGGCCGACCGCATCGCTGAACTGGGCTCGAAGGTCACCGCCGTCTATGCGTCACCGCTCGAGCGCACGCGCGAGACGGCAGCCCCGATCGCAAAGGCCCTGGGCCTGCGCGTCCGAAGCAACAAGGGCCTGATCGAGCTGAACGTCGGAGACTGGACGGGACGGCGCCTGAAAGACCTGGCGAAGCTGCCCGAGTGGAAGACAGTCCAGAAGTATCCCAGCGGCTTCACCTTCCCCGGGGGCGAGTCGTTCACGGCCATGAACGCCCGTATCAATGACACGGTCGCAGGCCTGGCCGCCGCACACGCCGGAGAGGCCATCGTGTGCGTTTCGCACGCCGACCCGATCAGGGCCTTGGTTGCCTCCGCCATGGGAACCCACCTCGACCTCTTCCAGCGAGTCGTGGTGTCGCCATGCTCGATCTCGGCCCTGCTGTACACCACCGAAGGCCCGGTGGTACTGGCTGTGAACTCGATCAGCGGACCACTGACCGAACTGGCCCCGGCCTGATCCTCAACCAGGAAGCGACATGAGCGAATCTTTCAACATGCTCGAGGTATCGAACCTCGTCACCGGAACCGTCGGAGAGCCCGGCCAGCGCATCTTCTTCCTCCAGGCTCGCGATACCCACAATCTGGTATCGCTGAAGTTGGAAAAGGGACAGGCCCACGCCTTGGCCAGCGGCATCCTCGAGATACTCGACGACCGGGGCGACACCTCAGACCCCATTCGTCCCGAAGACCTCGTCGAGCCCGTGATGGCCGCATGGACGGTCGCCTCTCTGGGCATTGGCATCGAGGAGGACGCAGACCGCGTCCACGTCATCGTCGAGGAACTCACCGACGACGAAGACGACGAACCGGCAACCGCGCGCTTTGGTCTCACGTTCGCCCAGGCCAGGGGTTTCGCCGGTCATGCACTGTTGCTGATCGAGCACGGCAGAGATTTCGGACGGCAGAACGGTCATCGGCCACACTGAGCCATGAGCGACCTGACCGCTCTTAGGGCTCTCGAGAGCAAGCTTCGCGAAGGCGAGGTCGAGGTCGAGGGGCGTATGCCCTGGTCCTCGAACCAGACGTTCCTGGTGCGGGTCGTCGACGACGAACACGTGCTGCCGGCGGTGTACAAGCCGGCGGCAGGCGAGAGGCCGCTTTGGGACTTTCCCCCCGGCTTGTACAGACGCGAGATCGCAGCGTACGAGCTTGCGATGGCGCTGGGGTGGCCCATAGTTCCGCCCACGATCGAACGCGAGGGACCATTCGGCAAGGGATCGGTTCAGCTATTGGTCGAAGCCGACTACGAGCAGCACTACTTCACGCTCGTCGAGGACACCTCGCATCACCCGGCCCTGAAGCGCCTGTGCCTGTTCGACCTGCTCGCCAACAACACCGACCGCAAGAGCGGCCACTGCCTGATCGACTCGACAGGCCACATCTGGGGCATCGACCACGGTCTTTGCTTCGCGGCCGACTTCAAGCTGCGAACAGTGATCTGGAACTTCGAGCACGAACCCATCGACGAGGGGTTGATGGCAGATGTGGTCGACCTGACGGAAGACTTTCCAGAGCAAATATCCGAGTTGCTCGACCACGACGAGGTTGCCGCGTTGTTACGCCGGGCCAATCGGGTCGTCGAGCACGGCCTGTTCCCCGACGACCCGACAGGGCGACGCTGGCCCTGGCCACTGGTGTGAACACCGACCACGACGTCGACCTTCACATCGACCGCGGCGACCTGGACGCGATCCTGCGCTCGATCGAAACCATCTGCGACCGGCAAGACTGGGTCGAGTTGGCCAGGGTGAACAACCGTTGCCGACGTGGCCACGAGCGGGGCCACCAACTCTGGCCGGCGGCGATGTATGGCGAGTACCGGCTGGTCCTGGGGGGCACGCCCGACCTGGCAGCACAGGTCGTCGTCGAGTCTCCCGGGGTGTTCGCAGTGGGACCTCTGGCCGAGGTCGCTGCCCACGCTCATCTGTGGGACGACATCGAACCCCACCTGCCCAAGGGCGCGGCGAGGAACCAGGTCGCGGCCGAGGCCGTGGTGCGCGGTGATGTGATCGCTTCGGACTCTGCGGAACTCGAGCTTCCGGGCGCTCTCCAAGGCTGGGAACCCGACTACGACCTGGCCGAATACAAGCCCGACTCGATCCACGCGCCGTCGACAGCGCTACCCGTGCGCAGGCCGATCGACGAGGTTGCCCCGGGGCGCCTGAGAACCGACGATGTCGCCGAGCAAGGCCTGCGCGACCTGGTAACTCCGTGGTTGTCCAGTTCGGAAGGAAGCTGCGTAACGGTCTCGGTGGTCGGATCGGCGCACCAGGCCATTGCGGCGTTGCGCCGCGGCCCGATCTCTGCCGCCGAACTCGAGCCCGCGCAGGCTCTGAGACTCATGGCCTGGACCGCGGCGTCCGGAGGTGCACAGGGCCGCCGACGCGGCGCAGCCGCAGGCAGGGCCATCGCGTGGCACGCCGTAGCGGCCCTCGCCGGTGATCCGGCCTGGCCGCCCCACCCAGACGACATCGGCGAGTGGCTCGAAGAGCTCAGGTGGTGGGCTTGGGACACACACGACGAGCACCGAGGCTGGCGGCTTCGCCTGGCCGTCGAGGACCCCCAGCACGGGGTGTCGTGGGCCATAGACGCCCACGACCACGAACGGGCCGCCCCGCAGGGCGACCCGTCGATGGATTCGTGATCCGGCTGAGCCGGAAATCGTTGTTCAGCCCTTGAGGGCTGCGATGAGGGCCGGCATCACCTTGTTGACGTCACCGACGATTCCGAGGTCGGCGATTCCGAAGATCGGAGCCTCCTCGTCCTTGTTGATGGCGATGATGTTCTTCGAGCCCTTCATACCGACCAGGTGCTGGGTGGCACCGGAGATGCCACAAGCGATGTAGACGTCGGGCTTGACGACCTTGCCTGTCTGGCCCACCTGGTAGGCGTAGGGAACCCAGCCGGCGTCGACGATGGCACGAGAAGCGCCAGGCGCGGCGTTGAGGAGCTTGGCCAGCTCTTCGACCAGGGCGTAGTTGTCGACGCTGCCCATGCCGCGGCCGCCGGCGACGACGATGGGAGCGGCATCGAGCTGTGGACCCGACCGCTCTTCGACGTGGCGGGCCACGATCTTGGCCTGTCCCTGATCTGGGACGTCGATCGACACGACCTCGGCCGGGCCGCCACCCGCCTCGGAAGGCTCGAAGGACTTGGGCCGGAACAGCGCCAGCTTGACGCCGTCGTTGCGGAAAGCCGTCGACAAGGTCTTGGTGCCGCCGAAGATGGGCTCGTCGCACACCAGGGTGTCGCCTTCGACCTTGGCGTTGACGTTGTTGGTCACAACCGGCTGGTCGAGCATGACCGACAAACGCGACGCAACGTCGCGGCCTTCGTAGGTCTGACCGAAGAAGATGGCGTCGGGGCTGGTGCCACCGCCGATGAGCCCGGCCAGGGCCGAGGCAACCGGAATGCCCGGAAGGGCATCGCCGAGGTCGCCGGTCGCGTAGACCTTGGAGGCCCCGTAGGCGCCCAGAGCACCGGCCAGCGATGCTCCGTCGCCGCCGACCACGGCGCAGACCTCTGATGCGAGCTCACGGGCCTTGGTGAGCATCTCGAGAGTGAGAGCAGATGGAGCGTCGCCGCCCTCTGCGTAGACCCAGATGGTGTTGATTGACACTTGTTCGCTCCTCAGATGACCTTGAGCTCGGTCAAGTACTGGACGATGCGCTGGAAGCCTTCGCCCTCGTCGACCACGATCTCGCCGGCCTCACGTTCTTCGGCGTCTACGACCGCAACCGTCTCTTGACGGCTGCCGGTGGTTCCGACCGCGCCGGCATCGATGCCCAGATCGCCGATGCCGAGTTGTTCGACCGGCTTCTTCTTGGCAGCCATGATGCCCTTGAACGACGGATAGCGGGGTTCGACAACACCACCGGTGACCGAGACCAGGGCCGGCATCGGGCAGGTGACCTCGTCGTAGCCGTCGTCGGTCTGGCGCTCGATCGACAACGAACCGTCGCCGATCTCGATCTTCTTGGCGAACGTGACCGAGGGGATACCCAGGACCGCAGCGATCTGCTCGGGAACGGTTCCGGTGTAGCCGTCGGACGACTCGACACCCGCCAGCACCAAGTCGGCGCCCAGGCGACCGATGGCCGCGCCGAGCACCTTGGCGGTGCCCAGTGCGTCGGTACCGGCCAGTGCGTCGTCGGAGACGAGCACAGCGTCGTCGGCGCCCATGGCAAGAGCGGTTCGAAGACCCGAGACCTCACCGCGGGGAGCCATCGACACCAGGGTGACCGAACCGCCTCCGGCTGCTTCGACCAACTGAAGGGCGAGTTCGACACCGTAGGAGTCGGACTCGTCGAGAATCAGCTTGTCATCGCGCTTGAGGGTGTTGGTCGATGGGTCGAGCTCGCCCGGAACCGCTGGATCCGGAATTTGCTTCACACATACTGCGACCTTCATAGGTCTCAGAGTCTGGCCCCTCCGGGGGCCGTGGGCAAGTTGTCAGGCATGTGAAATCCCCCACTCACGAAACTGCGCCCAGATCTTGCTGACGACGACACACGACCTAGCCGCGCGGCGCGACACTTGAGCTGTGAGGATCACCCTTCTAGTCAACGGCGCGGCCAGCTCGGTGACCGCCCGAACCCGGGTACTGATCCGCAAGGCGCTGTCTCGCGAACACGAGGTAACCGTTGCCACAACGGCCAGAAGAGGCCACGCGAGCAGGTTGGCCAGGGGGGCGGCATCGACGGGCACCGACGTCGTGGTGTGCCTGGGTGGCGACGGAACCTTGAACGAAACCGCCAACGGCCTGGCGGGTACCACGTGCGCATTGGCCGCCCTGCCTGGGGGCAGCACCAACGTGTTCGCCAGAACGCTGCACACGCCCGACGACCCGCTGGAAGCCACCGAAGCTGTTCTCGAGGCCATCGAGGCCGGGTCTATCCGCCGCATCGGCCTGCCGACGGTGAACGGCCGCTACTTCTTGTTCCATGCAGGCCTCGGCTTCGACGCCGCCGTGGTCGAGCAGGTGGAGAAGAGGGCGAGCCTCAAACGTTACGCGGGCCACCCATTGTTCATCTGGGCCGGGTTTTCGACCTGGATGCGCCACTACGACCGATCCAGGCCGCGCATGGCGTTCACCTACGGCGACCAGACATCTGTTGACGACATCTACCTCGGCATCGTTCTGAACACCGACCCCTACACCTACCTGGGCAGCCGACCGCTGTCGATCGACCCCAGCGCCGACATCGACAGCGCCCTTTCGACGGTCGGGGTCAGGAGCATGGGGTTTATGCCGATGATGCGCCTGGTGGGCAACCTGGTCAGGGGCGGGCGGATCATCGACGACCCCATCGTCGAGAATCGAAGTGGCGTGACAGACCTGACCGTCACCGGGCACGGGCCGTTTCCGTACCAGGTCGACGGCGACCATTTGGGCGACGCCGAGGTTCTCCAGTTCCAATGGCGCCCCGACGTGCTCAGCCTGGTTCTTCCCACGAGCTGACTCGGCTGTGGGCGTCGATGGTTGGCTTCAGGATCTGCCGAGCGTTGCCAGAGCAACGTCGGGGACGTTGGTGACGATTCCGTCGACACCCCACCGGGCGAGCTCAGCGATGCGCTCGGGCTCGTCAACGGTCCAGACGTTGACCTTCAGCCCCACTGCATGCGCCGCGGCAACGAATCGTTCGTCGACCTTGCGATCCCATGGATGGACCGCAACATGTCCTGCATCGACGCAAGCCGACAGCGACCGCTCCGGATCGTCGTCATAGGTCAACAAGGCGGTGTCGACACCGGGGTCGAGCCGGCGCACCTGGGTGATGGTGCCCGGGTCGAAGGACGAGACGAGAACACGGTCGCGCCGTGAACGTGCGGCCAGCAGGTCGACCACCAGGCCCGCCAGCCGACGGTCGGGATCGAAGTCTGGGTCGGAGGCGATGTTCTTGATCTCGATGTTCACCAGAACACCCGCACACGCGTCCAGGGCCGCCTCCAGCAGCGGAATGTGGCCCGCGAGTTCGGCCACGGTCGACTGGACCACCAGCCGTTGACCCTCTGGCGTCTCGAACCCCGCGTCGTGGTGCACCGCCATTTGAGAGTCGGCGGTGAGGCGAACGTCGAGCTCTATCGCATCGGCTTTCATGAGCACCGCCGTCGAAAACGCCTGCAGTGTGTTCTCACGCTCGGCGCGCGAAGCACCACGATGTGCAATCACTAGGGGACCTGACATTCCCACATCATGGCGCGGGAGACGAATTTCATTCCATATTCGAAATATCTTTCTTGAAACCCTTGTTACGCGTTTCTGACGGTGGCTAACCTGCACACGGCGTGCAGGAACTTCGTGACCGGATCTCCTCGTCCGGCGGCTCCTCACCACGGGGGCACCGCCTCGGCGGTGCAAGGGAGGCAAGATGGTGCTCAAGGCGAGCATGCTGCTCGACAGCAAGCTCTGGTGGGACCAGGCTGCGTGTCGCAACACCGACCCAGCCCTGTTCTTTCCGGTCGGCACGACCGGCCTAGCGCTCGACCAGATCGCTGCGGCCAAGAAGGTCTGCGGCGAGTGTGACGCACGAGAGTTGTGCCTCGAGTTCGCCTTGAAGACCAACCAGGATGCTGGTGTCTGGGGCGGAACCTCCGAGGAAGAGCGACGCGAGATTCGCCGGGCACGCCGGCGCGCCGCACGCGCCAGCTGAGCCTGCGCACCGGGCAGCACGTAGTGTTTGCCCATGGCGACCTCGAACAACTTCAGCAAGGGCCTCCACGACATCGGTGATGGCTGCTTCGCGTACCTCCAGCCCGATGGTGGTTGGGGCTGGAGCAACGCAGGACTGGTGACCAGCGGCAAGGAATCGCTGCTGGTCGACACACTGTTCGACCTGGCGCTCACGCGCGACATGCTCGACCAGATGTCCGCGGTCACAGCAACTGCACCGATAAGGAACCTGGTCAACACCCACGCGAACGGCGACCACTGTTATGGCAACGAACTAGTCACCGGCGCCCAGATAATCGCGTCAAAGGCCTGTGCAGAAGAGATGCTGCACACCCCACCCGACATGCTCGCCCAGATGATGAAGGCCGCCCCCAACATGGGAGACCTGGGCCAGTACCTTCTCGATTGTTTCGGCGACTTCGACTTCGAAGGCATAACGCTGACACCGCCTACGGTGACATTCGAGCAGCGCCACCAGGTGATCGTGGGCGACACCGCGGTCGATCTGTACGAGGTCGGCCCCGCTCATACCCAAGGTGACGTCATCGCTCACGTACCAGAGTCGGGCGTCGTCTATACCGGCGACATCTTGTTCATCGAAGGCACTCCCCTGATGTGGGCCGGCCCCATCGCCAACTGGGTCGCAGCGTGCGACCTGATCCTCGAACTCGACGCTTCACGGATAGTTCCGGGGCATGGCCCGATCACCGACGCCGCCGGCGTCGAGCGGGTCAAGGAATACCTCCAGTACGTCGACACCGAGGCCCGGGCACGCCACGCTGCTGGGATGACGGCCGAACAAGCCGCAGCCGACATAAGCCTCGGCCAGTTCGCGGGTTGGCTCGACAGCGAACGCCTGGCGGTCAACGTCGACGGTGTCTATCGCGAACTCGATCCCACCCATGGGCCAAGCGACGTGGTCAAGCTGTTCACCATGATGTCGAAGCTGGCCGTCTGACGCCCGCTTCGCCTCCGGCGCCTACTCGCGCCGGTAGGGCGGCACGGTCAGCACCACCAGAGCACCACCGTCGGGCTTGTTGGTCATGGTCAGATCGCCACCGAGTTCGCTGGTCACGAGTGTCTTGACGATCGAGGTTCCGAGGCCGCTCGAGCGATCGGGGTCGAAATCGGCCGGCAGGCCCACACCATCATCGTGAACCCTTATCGAGAGCCCGGCGCGTACCGAGCCGTGCAGTTCGACCACAACCGTGCCGACCACACCGTCGACCGCCTCCCTGCTGGGCGGAAAAGCATGGTCGACGACGTTCTGCAACAGCTCGTTGATGACGACCGCCAGCGGGGTGACCACCTCTGCGGGAGCCACCCCGACATCGCCGACGACCGTTATCGCAACCCGCCTGTGGATATCGGTGAGGCTCGACTCGATGGTGCGGGCGATCTGCCTGACGATCTCGAGAAGCGATATGTCCTCGCCCGTCTCCTGGGCCAATGTCTCGTGCACCAACGAGATCGCGGCGATGCGCCGAACCGACTCTTCGATGGCGACCTTGGCCTCGGCGCTCTCGAGCCTTCGACCCTGGATGCGCAACAGCGACGAGATGGTCTGGAGGTTGTTCTTCACCCGATGGTGGA